>JAEUUX010000212.1 GCA_016787295.1 Chitinophagales bacterium | reverse complement strand
TTTCGGGCAGGAACACTTGCAAATAGGCATTGGTGGCGTTTTGTGTCCCTTGATTGCAATAGTTAATCGTGTAGGTATTGCTGTAACAGCGGCGGAGACGGTCTGTACTAATATCAACCAACAATACGGGGCAAATATTGGTGCTTTGCAGCCCTATATTGGTGTTTTCTACAAGCTGTTCGGCTGTTGTTATATTGATAATATAGCTATCGGCGCACGCATTTTGCCACAAATCATTGGCTGGCACTACCCTAACGGTATCGCTACCTATGTCGGTCAATAGTTCATAATAACCGTTGTCGTCCGTGAAAGTGTATTGTTCGTTGTTGTTGAGCGTCACCAAGACGTGTGGCAAGGTAGGTTCATTGGGGTCGTGCTGGCAGTTGCCATTTTGGTCGGCATACAACACCCCGCTAATTCTTGCTGCTGCTACACAAGAGAAGTTGACTTGCGAAGTGTTAAGCACTAAACACTCCGAAAAATTGGGTATAGCACCTGCAAAAAGATTAGTACAAATATCCAAATTATATAGGCTCGGAAGCTGAAAGTTGGGAACTTCGCCCGATAATTGGTTATTGCCAAGGTATAACTCCTCCAACAGCGGATTACTGAATTTAGGCACAATACCTGCTAATCGGTTATTAGAAATATTGAGGAATACCATCTGTGGTAGTGTAGCATAGTGTGCGGGGATAGTACCTGTTATTTGGTTGTAGGCAATATCAAAAGTTTCCAACAAAGGATTATCCAACAAGTTAGGCAGGCTGCCCGTGAGGTTGTTGCCAGTTGCCGAAAATTTGTAGAGGTTAGGGAAGTTGCTCAAATCAGGGCAGTCGCCTTCGAAGTTGTTTGCATAAAGGCTCAAGCGCACTAAGTTAGGCAATGAAAAAACAGGAATAGTACCCACCAATTCATTGTCTCCCACATTGATTTCCTCCAATAATGGATTGGTCAATAGGGGCATTTCACCTGTGAGGTCATTATAAGGCAACTTGAGACGTATCAGTTCAGTCAGGTAGCTATAATTTGGAATACCGCCTGTTAGTTGATTACCGCTTAGGTCTATGTTTTTTAATAACAGATTATTGGCAAAACTCGGTAAACTGCCCGATAGTTGGTTATAGGCAAAGTCTATGACAGCAAGGTTAGGATTATTTTCAAAACCAGGAAGGCTACCATTCAGTTGGTTAAGTGCAAAATATAGTTCCTCCAATTGGGTCATAGAATCGAGATTAGGCAGGTTGCCTGTTAATTGATTACCCGCCAAAATGAGTTTTTGGAGCTGTGTCAATGCCGTAAAGGTAGGCAGTGTACCGTTGAGGTGATTGTCGGTCAGTATGATTTCGCGCACAAAACATGCATCATTGGTTAGCGTCACGCCATACCAAGTTTCTACAGGTGCTGTGAGCCAATTATCGTTGCGCAACCATGTTTCGCCACTTGTGTTATTATACAATGCCACCAAATCGAGAGAGTCTTGTTGCGATACGGCGCTGCATTGCGCCTGTGCATGTATATAGGGCAAAAGAGTAGTTACAACCAATATAAAACAGAATAGTATTCGCTTCAAAATGTGTGGGGTCATCATAGAAAATTTTAGGGATAAGAAAATAAGTTGCGGAATATTATTATGAACAATGAAGCAAAGCATAACAAGCTGTATTGCCTTCTTTGGGTATACGAAATTGATGTTTTGCGCTGTGTTATTACGCAATGAAGTAGGATTAAAAAGCGATGTATGGGCTGTGTTATAGCCTAATTATTGCCTACAATAAGCTACCATCGGTTGTTGTAGAGCATGTTTGGGTTTTCCATTTATGCCGCCGCACAACGACAAAGCTATTATGGACGATAAAAATAAGGCGATAACAAAATGTAACTACCATCGTAGCGATTTTCATGCCGCAAATATCCCACTAATTAGGATACTATTAAACAACAATTTTTTAGTTTTTTTAAGACCAATATCCTATTATTTTTTACATAACTACTTAGTAATCAGGAAATTATACTACTTTTGCGCCTTGTTTTTTTAGTGTAAACATTTGTCGTATTATATACTAAATATGGAAAAATCGCGCTTAGTTTATGTATTAATGGCTTTTTCGGCTCGGGAGATGCGCCAATTCGGGAAGTTTGTAGAGTCTCCGTTCTTCAATGAAAGTAGCGCACTTGTGGAGCTACTTAAGTATTTGCACCAATGTTATCCCGATTTTTCGTCAGAACGCATAGCTTTGCCGATGGTGTGGCAGCAGCTATTTGGCGATGAAGTATTTAAGGAAATCAAATTGCGCCAGCTCATGAGTAAGTTGCTATCTTTGGCAGAACAGTTTTTGGCATATCAACAGTGGCAACATAACCCAATACAAGCGCAAATAGCTACAACAATGGCGCTGCAAGACCGTGCCTTACCCAAATTGTTCTGGAGCAGTTGGACAGCAGCAGAAAATACTAATGAAGAACAGCCTTTGCGTAGTGTGGGGTATCACCAAAACCGCTGCACCCTTGCCCAAATCAAACACCACTATATTGAACAACAAGAACAAAGAGACATTGAACCTGAACTACAGGCAGTTTCGGATAGCTTAGACACCCTGTTCATATTGCAAAAGCTCAAGTTTTTTTGTAAAATGCACAATTATCAGCTCATCTCCCACAAACCCTATCGCTATGAGTTGCAAGACGCTATTGTTGAATATGCAAAAGTACAAAATTTTGAACAACAACCGGCTATCGTAGCCTATTATTTTGCCCTGATGACCATTCGCAACAAAGAGGAAAACGCTCATTTTTTTGCGCTTAAAAACATTTTGCAGCAGCAGCACCATTTATTTTCGCCCGAAGAACTGCAAGACCTCTTTGTATTGGCGCGTAATTTTTGTATAAGACGTGCCAATGTCGGTGAACGTGACTTTGCCCACGAATTGCTTGACCTATATAAAACAGAAATCGACCAAGAAACTATCCTCCAAAATGGCTATATCTCACCCGCAACCTACAAGAATATTGTTACCTTAGCCATTGCTCTCAAAGAGATGGAATGGGTGGTGGGTTTTGTGGAACAGCTCAAACAACATTTGCGCCCCGAACACCGCGAGGAAGTATATGCCCTCAACTTGGCGCGCATATTGTTTAGCCAAAAAAACTATGCTCCCATCTTACCGCTGCTCCAACAAGTGCATTATCGCGACACCCTTTTCGAATTGTCTGCCAAGACTTTGCTGCTCCAAACCTATTTCGAGCTGGGTGAATACCAAGTATTATTGTCCTTTTTAGATAGTTTTTCAGTGTTTCTGCAACGCAAAACCTCTGTGAGCAATTTGCGCAAACATTATCAAAACCTCATAAAGTATGTCAAGAAATGGGTGAGCATACCTGATTATGACAAGGCTGCTCGCCAACAATTGTGGGAAGAAATAGAACAATTATCCAATGTGGCAGAACGGGCTTGGTTGCTCAATAAGGTGAGACCATAAAAAAAATATTTTTTTTATAGCCAACACTATGCAGATAATACATAATCGTCGTACATTTGCTACCCAAATAACCATCACATTAAAATAATGTACTATGAAACCCAATGTTTACATTTTTTCCGTATTGTTTTGCTGGTGCTTTCTCGGCTTTGTCGCACCGCAATGGGTAGCCGCCGAAGATATTTACAGCCGTGTGCATACCATCTTACAAACACATTGCACCACCGGTTGCCACACCACAGGAACACCAAGTGGTATGCTCGTATTGACGGGTGATGCCAACACAGTGTATAACAACTTGGTGGGTGCGGCACCCACCAACCCTGCCGCGCAAAGCAAAGGATATAAGCGCATCGAAGCAGGTCGTCCCGATTTGAGTTACTTATTTAAGAAAATCAATTTGGGCTTGGAACATAATTTTGACTTAGAGCAAGCCGAAGGAGTATCAATGCCACCATATGGCGGACTACCACTTAGCAATGTGGAGAAGGAGACTATCCGTCAATGGATATTGTTTGGCGCTCCACAAATAGGTGAAGTCGTTAGTGAACAAACCCTCAACGATTTCTATGCCTCTGGTATGCCTTTTCTGACCGCTCCGCCTGCTCCCGCAGCAGAAGACGGATTCCAAGTACACCATGGTCCTATCTTCTTGCAACCGGGGCAAGAAATAGAAGCATTCCGTAAATATGCCCTGAACTTAGCAGACTCATTAGATGTCATAGGCTTTGATATTACGATGAATGCCGAGTCACACCATTTTGTGGTATACCAATACGATGCAGATGCCGATTTCACAGATTTAGAGCAAGGTGTTCGAATGTCGAGTGGCTTCATGGAAGAGATATTCATGTATGAAAATGCAGAATTTTTAGACATCTGGCAGTTTGGTGAGCCACATATGTTGCCCCAAAATACAGCCTTCCGCTGGGGTCACGAGACAAGTGTGGATTTCAATTACCACATCAAAAATTATAGCAACGTCAATATCATTCCCGCCGAAGCCTATATCAACTTTTATACACGTCCTAAAGACCCCGTGCGCAAGGAGATGAAACTGCAAATAGCCTCATATGGCGAAAACAATCCTTTCTTGCTCAATGTGCCTAACACGGGTCAAGATGTTACTTTCTCCTTCCCACAAAACTGGGACGATGACCGCTGGGTGCGTATATGGAAACTGCAAGGTCACACACATAAATTAGGGCGTGACTTTGATGTGTATGTGCGTAATCCTGATGGTACGCGCGGCGAGCAAATCTATGAAGGCTTTATGGACGTACATCATGCGTTTAACCAAGGTTACTACGACTACGCGCACCCACCCGTATTGCGCTTAGAAGAAACACCTTGCCTCAATCTCAAAAATGGTTTAATTTTTGAAGCACGCTACAATAACAATGGTCCAAGCAATGTAGGTTTTGGCTTAACTACCGACAAAGAAATGTTTGCAGCCTATTATCACTACTATGAACTATCCGCCGACGAAGTTGGACAGTGCAGCGAAGTATTAGGAACAAACAATGACGTATTGGTAGGGGCTTCGCAATTAGCCGCACAGGTCTATCCCAACCCTGCTGCCAGCGCCGCCCGCATAGATTATCAAGTACCGCAAAATAGCGCTGTTAGTATTCAGCTATTGGACATCAATGGCAGACACCTGCAAACCCTTTATCAGGGCAACCGCCCAACAGGTCAGTATACTCAAGCCATAGCCACCGACAACTTGGCAAATGGTCTATACTTAGTGCAGATAACTACCCAACAAAACACCATCACCCGTCAATTGGTGATAGAGAAATAGTAGTTTATCTGTTTATGATACCCACATAATGAATCCCGTTCTGCCTATATACTATATGTAGAACGGGATTTTGTGTGGACATCTTGTCATTATTTCGGTAGGAATAGGACTACATGTACCACATTTCAAAAGTATTGTTGTACCTTTGTGTGTTTTTTGGAAGCATTATGCTGTGCGTAGTGCTGTTGGTCTTTATCAAATGTTCTATCCTTATGTTGCAACAAGCCATAGCCTATCTGCACTATCTTATCAAAGCCAAAACGCGCTATTATATCCATTCGCCTTTTGTGTATGAATTGTGTGAGGACGTGTTGTATGATGCGCGCTATTTTTATACCTACGATGATATTGCCGCTGTACGCAAAGCCTATTTGCGTCAACACAATTTTTTGCCCTTGACCGACTTCGGTGCAGGGGCGCGGCAGAGCGGTGTGCAGTCACAAATGCGTATTTCCGATTTGGTGAAACGAGTGGCTGTTCCCGAAGCACAGGGCGAGCTATTGTTTCGCTTAGTTAATTATTTCGAGCCATCATACATTTTGGAGTTAGGCACATCGTTGGGCATTTCAACAATGTATATGTCCTGTGCGCGAAGGCAGTCTATTATACACACCATCGAGGGGAGTGCAAGTGTGGCGATGACTGCCCGCCTGATGTTTGATAAACTGCACCTGTCTAATGTACATGTTCATATTGGCGAATTTTCGGCGCTACTACCGACTGTCTTGGCAAAGATGCCCCAAATAGATATGGCACTATTGGACGGTAATCATCGCTATGAACCAACTGTTGCCTATTTCGAACAAATACTACCACTTTTACACAACAATAGCGTGGTGGTGGTAGATGATATTCGTTGGTCGAGCGACATGACAAAGGCTTGGCAATATATCAAGGCACACCCGCGCGTCCGCATCACTCTCGACTTCTTTCGTTTTGGCTTGGTATTTTTTAGAGCCGAGCAAGCCAAAGAAGATTTTATGTTGTATTTTTAAAGCCAATATAGCGCTCCACACGTGTCATTGCGCGCTATTTTTTTCTCTATCATCGGTTAATCAAACATGAGCGCTACCTATTCATCTGTCAATATGCCTACCAAAAATGTGAGCAGCAATTGGGCGTTTTATACGCATTTCTTTTCGCCTGATAATAGTGGTCATCACCACAAACTTGGACTCCATACCGCCCTACTGCAACAGCAATTTGTGGCAGCTATGCAGCAATTGATGCAACGTTATGCCATCTTTTTTCGTACCTCAACCATCGATACAGCTACTTTTTTGCAACAAATCTACCAACATATTGTCGTCTGGATAAGTGGCAAAAGTGCTTTGCAGGGACAAAATATGCCTTTCGCTATGCGCTTGCTATCACTACATACAACCTTGAGGCAACAAGACACTCTTGCCTTAGCGAGTTTGTTGCGTGAATGGCATCGGGCAAACGTTGCGGTATTGGCACAACACAATATCATGGTAGAAGATACTTTTGTGCTACCCTATTTGGAGTCTATGGCTACTACCCAGCACATATCGAAAAACCCCATTTCGTTGAACGATTTATTACCTTGGTTAGATACCTTGGTATTGTTGTGTCGCTATGATTTGGAGCAAGTAAACTGTTTATTAGGGCAGGTGTATGAAAACTATGTCAGAAACTTTTTGAAAGATAAACAATATGCTCAAGTTTTTACACCTCCATCTATTGCAGCATTGATGTTGCAGTATGTCGAAACGCACTTATACCCTGGCGCAAAAGTGCTTGACCCTGCCTGCGGTGCGGGTGCCTTATTGTTGGCAGCAAGTTCGATGGGGCAGCAAAGGCGCGAGCAATATGCCGTAATGGGTTTTGATGTATCCAACTTTCCTTTGTGGTTGTGCAGCTTGAGTTGGCTTTTGCAACACCAGCAGCGCGCAACGGTCGATTTGCCTTTTCATATCGTCGATGATTCGATACACCATTTTTTGACCGAAGATTCTTTGGCGCAACAGTTTGATGTGGTGATTGCTAATCCGCCTTATTTGGGCTATAATGCTTGTTGTCAACAAAAAATGCCCTTTTTTGAGGCGATGAAAAACAAGAAGTTTGCATTGAACAATGTCTTTGGGATTAACCTACATAGCCCTCCACACCAAGCGAAGAAGTATGCACCCAAACCCAACTTATATGCGTTTTTTATAGCCTTGGGCATTCACAGTTTGCGACAAGGTGGTGTACTATGTTATCTTATTCCTCAAACACTCCTTACCGCCACCGACACCGATACGATTCGCTATTATTTGGCAAAAGAGATGCTCATAGAAAAAATCGTGACCTTTGGCGAGAAAGTATTTATAGGGCGCGGCAATAAGCAGTCTAATAATGTTATTACGTCGAGCATGATTATTGTGGCGCGGCGCACCCAAGCGCCAGCCGAACATGCGGTTTTGTACCAACAGTTGGAGGTAGGTAGTTGGAAAATAATAGCCGAAAAACGGGTTTCGCAGCAATTGTTATTCGACAATTATAGCAATTGGAATTTTGTCACACAAACAGCTTTTATGTTGCAATTGCAGGAGCGCTATGTAGCCAATAGTGAAAGTTTAGCCCAATACTATGACCACGAATTGGCAAAGGCTCGTTGGGGAAGTGCTTTCTACTTTGACCCTGGTTATATGGTAGATTATCAAAAAGCAGATAAAGAAGCGGGCGAGTATGTCATACCACGCTTGGGCAGTAGCTGTTGGCTTGGCGAAAAGTATGGCTATTGGCACAGTTTTTCCGATGACCCCCGTTCACCGTACTACATTCGTTTGCGGCAGTCGAATCAGGCTTATGAACTGTTGCACACCCACCACAAAATTGTGTGGTCTTATAGCAACCCCCAGCGCTTTCATTATATAGCGGGCAATAAGGTATTGATACGGTTTCAAGAGATGGCAATTGGGTCGGATAATGAGGCAGAAATTTTGTATCTCTTAGGCATTCTCAACGCCACTATCACGCACCACATTCTGTCGTTTTATCTTAAGAACGAACACGAAAAGGATTTTTTGGTGGGACTGAAGGCTATCAAGCAATATGTACGCATACCTACACTGCGCAACGAAGTCCAACAAGTTGCGAAACAAAAGGTCATCGATTTGGTGCGACAGTGCCTCACCGCCGAACAGCAGGGCGACGCAAAAAATGCTGCTACTTTGTGGCGTTCCATAGACGTTTTGGTGGAGTCTATGTATGGTTTTTAGCTGTTGGAAGTTGGGAATGTTGTTTGATAAATAGCGTTGTGTGAATATGAAATATATCCTCGAACAAGAAGAGCAACAAAACCCATAGCGGACTTTGTTGCTCTTTTCTATGTCATAACGTTTTGTATGCGTGCTTGTTTTATTTGTTCGCTTTATTTTACACCATGCATCCATTTCTTAACTACTATGGAGAACAACAAAACACCTACTCCAAACGCCAAAGACACAGTTGCGATTTGTTGACAACCCTCCATGTAGATAGGTAGCGATTGTACCACCGTAAAGGCAGAACCGTCGGCATTTTTTTCGGGGATAGCCATGAGGGAGCCAATATATCCCGCCAACTCGTGTCCAAAGGCAGCCGCCAAGAACCATGCTCCCATCATAAAACCTACTATTTTGGCAGGTGATAGTTTGGTAATCATGGATAGCCCGACAGGAGAGAGGAACAACTCGCCAACAGTAATAAAAAAGTAACCTGCTGCAAAATATAACAAAGGCATTAGACCTGTGGTAGCACCCACTCTGCCGCCCAAAACAAAGATATAGTAACCTATTGCTAACAATACAAAGGCAAGACCAAATTTGACAGGGTCGCTGGGTTTGAGATTCATATCGTCCAACTTCTGCCACATAATAGCAAACAAAGGAGAAAGCAAGATGATATAAAAGGGGTTGATGGAGTTGTTAACCATGGCTGAGGATAGTTTATAGCCAAAGATAGTCATATCGACGTTGCGTTCTGCCATGAGGTTGAGCGATCCACCACTTTGTTCATAAAAAGCCCAAAATAGCAAAGCATATAATATCATGCTTAGGGCTGCCCACAACATTTCGCGCGGGTTTTTCTCTTCCTGCCAGCTCGTCTTGATGATATAAGCAATGGTGCCGAGACCAAATAGGATAGAAATTTTTTGGGTAATATCATGATAAGTTATCATCAATACTGCCAAACCTACGGTGAGAACGGCTGCCAAGTAGATGAATTTTTCCCAACTAATGCCTATCATACTTGGTGCGTTGAGCAGTTCGGGTTCGGGTGAATGTCCGTTGTCTAAGAGCATTTTTTGGTTAAGTAGGAATATTATCAAACCTAATATCATGAAACCTCCTGCCACACCAAATCCCAAATGCCAGTCGATTTGTTGTCCAAGATAACCACAAATGGCGCTACCCAAGAACGCACCGATGTTTACGCCCATGTAGAAAATAGCATAACCTCCATCGCGTCGATTATCGTTGGTGTGGTAATAAGTTCCAAGGAAACTCGAAATATTGGGCTTGAAAAAACCGTTGCCAACAATCAAGAAACCAAGTCCGAGGAAGAAAGTTTGTGTCATGGGGATAGCCAACACAAGGTGTCCTATTGCCATGAGGGAGCCACCCCATACGATAGATTTTCGGAAACCAAGTATTCTATCGGCGAGCAGCCCTCCAAACAATGGCATGGTATAGACCAATGCGTTGTAGGCACCATACATCAAGTTGGCTTCTTTGTCGGGATACAACAAGATGTTGGTCATGTATAAGATGAGCAAAGCTCTCATACCGTAGAAGGAGAAGCGCTCCCACATTTCGGTAAAAAACAACAAAAACAATTGTTTAGGTTGTATGTGTCGGTTGGTCATGTAGGTTAGCCCAATCATGGCAAGGCTAAACAGTGACCCTACTAAAATAATGACAATGTCTAATGGCATACTATTAACTGATTAATGAAATTTTTGTTAGCCTGAGGCGGGTGTCGGTTGTTGTTTGTGTTGTTGTGGATACCGAATATGGTGTTGTTTTGTTGTTGGTACAAAAAAATGTGGAACTATTATCTAAACAGTAGTGGTGTCAAGGAAATTTTGTTGGCGCAAATAGTGAGTTTTGAGTAGTGGGGCAATTTTGTAACGTTCGTCGTGTGTGTCTTTGTAGAGTGCGTCGAGCAGTTCATAGACAGCGGTAATGCCAATGCGGTCTGCCCATTCGAAAGGTCCATACGGATAGTTTGTTCCCAATTTCATGGCTTGGTCTATGTCTGCTATGTTGGCGGTTTTTTCCTGTAGTGTGAGGGCTGCTTCGTTGATAATCATGGCAACGATGCGCGGTGTAACCATACCTATTCGGTCGGCAACAAATCGGTGTTCGATTCCCATTTGTGTTAAGGTATCGGATAAGATGGGGCGGTGATGTTCGTGCAAGTAGGTAACTTCCCACAAAGAACGATTGATGAAAGTCGGGAAGTTGTTGAATCCACCAACGATACATTTTATTTGCGGTTCCCAACTTTCGAGGGCGGCTAATTGACGCTTGAGACAACCCAGTAGTAGTATTTTGTTGTGGGGCATTTCGGTGTATTGCTCATAGTGAAAAGGAGCTTCGTCGAAACGCACATCAATAATAACATCTGCCTCTCTCAAAACACTTTTGTTCGTAAAATCGGTAATGGCTTTGGTGGGGTGCGAAGAGGCACATTGAAGGAGTTTGTCGTAGGTTTCGTAGGCAGCCTTTCCGTCGCCAACTAATAGAATTTGCATAATAGTGGGGTGTTTAATACCAGAATTTAGTTGCACAAAGATAAAACCATTCTTAGCAATAAACAAGCAAAATAGCTAAAAACAGAGAAATTTGGTGAATAATTGCTACAAAAAGCAGATAATTCAATAATTTGCTTTAACTTTGCAGCGTTTTTCAAAGATTTTCTTTCTTTTTTTGTATTCCTAACCACCTAAAATTAGCTATTTATGGCACAAACTTTCACGCGAGAGTCCTACGATTTAGACCTACTGTTAGACTCTATTGAGGTACATCCTTATCGCCTAATTGTACATAATGATGAGATAAATACCTTTGATTGGGTTATCGATTCGTTGATAGATGTGTGTAAACATACCCGCCTGCAAGCCGAACAATGCGCCTATATTATTCACTATAAAGGAAAATATACAGTGAAAGAAGGCGAAGAAAACCTATTGCTCGGTATGCGTAGTGCTTTGGTGGAACGTGGTATTGGCGCTACCGTAGAAGGATAATACCGCTGTGTAGTACAACAAAGGTGTTTGCCCTATATCAGGCAACAACACGTTTTTTGCTACATTCGGTTTAAGCATTAGCTTTTGGGAACAAGCGGCTATCAAACATTTTGTACTGTTATTTTGGCTCATTGAAGCATATCGGAAACTAAAAATCATACAAACCCTATAAACACATACAACACTTTGCAGTGTTTTGGTGGTGGCTGTGCTACTGCTATAAACATAGCAAAGTGTTATTGTGTGCCTACTCTTTGGAACTACCTCCTCTCCTACTCTATTCTATTTTTCTTTTGTTGCAAAACATTGTTAAGTTATTTCTATGGAATCACCCATTAATTTTCATCGCTTAAAAGCTGGTAGTTTACTGCTCGCCGAGCCTTTTATGTGGGATCCCAACTTTCGACGGGGCGTGGTATTGGTGTGCGAACACGACGAAGAAGACGGTGCTGTAGGACTATTGCTCAACCGCCCCTTAGCGTTGGAACTATCAGATATTACAACTGATGGCTGGCCCAGTCAAATACCACTTTATTATGGTGGTCCTGTTGGACAAGATTCTGTTTATATTGTGCATCGTTATAGCCACTTGATAGCGGACTCACGCCCTATCATTGGTGACATTGCTTGGTCGGGTGATTTTGACCAAATCAAATATATGCTCCAAAAAGGACAACTAAGTTTAGACCGTTTGCGTTTCTATTTGGGCTATACGGGTTGGGACATCGAACAACTCAAAGGAGAAATTACACAAGGCTCGTGGATGATGACGAAGGCTAAATCTGATTATGTGTTTAGTCAACAAGCCCCTTCATTATGGGCTCAAATTCTCAACGACATGGGTGGTAATTATAAATTAATAGCCAATTATCCCGAAAATCCACAATTCAATTAGTCTTTATTGTAGCCAATTAGTACGCGTGATTGG
Organism: Chitinophagales bacterium; assembly: GCA_016787295.1. GTDB lineage: Bacteria > Bacteroidota > Bacteroidia > Chitinophagales > UBA2359 > JAEUUX01. Next base: position 15,837 of record JAEUUX010000212.1, on the reverse strand, counting down.
AGGCATACAGCCAGCACTATCAAGCACAAAAAGACTGTAGTACTTATTCTTTGTAATTGGGCATTATCCCAATCTTATAGAAGTTTGATTAGTGTTTACCCAAAAACATTTCTTTCAATTTAGCGCCGTATCATTATTTATTTTTTCTCATGGAAGCTATTTACGAAAAATTAATTAAAAAAGAAGCCAAATTAGCGGTTATCGGTTTAGGTTATGTCGGTTTGCCTATTGCCTTAGCTTTTGCCCATCATTTTGAGGTCATTGGTTTTGACATCAACCCACAGCGAATTGCTTTGATGCAACAACGCATAGACCCAAGCAACGAATTGTCTCCCGAAGCGTTTGAGGGAGCTGATATTGTATTTACTGCCGAAGCAAGTGATTTGCAACAAGCACACTTTTTTGTGGTGGCTGTACCCACACCTGTGGATGAGCATAAAGTTCCGAACCTAAGACCTGTGTTGAGTGCTTCGACGACTGTTGGAAAAGCCTTGAAGAAAGGAGATTATGTTGTGTTTGAATCTACCGTTTATCCCGGCTGCACCGAAGAGGACTGTTTGCCTTTGTTGCGGCAACATTCAGGTTTGCAGGTGTGTGAAGATTTTAAGTTAGGTTATTCTCCCGAACGCATTAATCCCGGTGACAAAGAGCATACGATTACCAAGATTATCAAAGTGGTGTCGGGTTGTGATGCCGAAGCATTAGAACAAATTGCAAAAGTATACGAAACAATTGTCGAGGCAGGCGTACACCGAGCAAGTTCTATCAAAGTGGCAGAGGCGGCAAAAATCATAGAAAATACGCAACGCGACCTCAATATCGCATTGATGAACGAATTGGCGATTATTTTTGACCGTATGCACATTAATACTTTAGATGTATTGGCAGCCGCACGAACGAAGTGGAACTTTTTGCCGTTTTTTCCCGGCTTAGTGGGCGGTCATTGCATTGGTGTTGACCCTTATTACCTGACCTATAAATCGATGGAGTTGGGCTATAAACCCGATGTTATTTTGAGCGGACGCAACGTAAATGATTATATGCCCGCTTATATTGCCAAAAAAACAGCGCAAATGCTTATCAAAAAAGGTAAAAATCCGGGGCAAAGCCGCGCCTTAGTGATGGGTATTACGTTCAAAGAGAATGTGAGTGACATTCGCAATTCCAAAGTGGTGGAACTGGTAAACGAGCTAAAAGGCTATTCTATGACCGTCGACGTGATTGACCCGTTTGCCGCCAACGACGAATTACAGCACGAATATGGTTTGGGTTTATGCCCCGAACCCACAGGTAAATACGATTGTATTGTGGTGGCAGTAAATCATCGCCAATATGCGTGTTTAGATGAAGCTTATTTTCAACAAATTACGTCGAATGATGCTATTTTTATAGATGTCAAAGGTACTTTTTATCACAAAATTCAACAATTGCAATACTGGACGATGTAGTTTTTTATGACCAATAATATAGAAAATCCCGCAATAGCCAATACGCTATTGCGGGATTTTTGAGGTTTAATTGACACCAATTTGCAGAGTCAAAGGAGATTTATAACCGAAAGTGATTATTATTGAGATGATATTGAGCTAATAAAAATGCGATAAGTTATACGAAATAGGGTTAAAAGCCGTATTTTTGCACTAAATTTCATTAAGTATTATGTCAGCATTTTCAGAATTTGTAGATCGCATACAACAACAACTCCAACAGCCACTACCGGGAATGGCTGCACAACAAAAAATGGCATCTTCATTGCGTAAAAACCACCATTGGCAATTCAAAGATGAACAGGCTGCTCGACAAGCGGCTACTTTGCTCTTGCTCTACGAAAAACCCGACGGCATATACACTGCCTTGATGCAGCGAACCAAAGATGGCTATGCACATGGTGGACAAATTAGTTTTCCGGGAGGCAGGAAAGACCCCAATGATGTTGACCATTTTGCGACCGCTTTGCGTGAAACGGAAGAAGAGTTTGGTGTGCCGCGCGAGGCTATTCAAGTGTTGGGGAAACTCACTGATTTGTATGTGCCTGCGAGCAACAATCTGATCTTCCCGGTTGTGGGTTGCTTACATACCGAAGCAATCTTTTTTCCGAACAAAGCAGAAGTAGAGCAAGTGATAGAAGTACCCTTGTCCTACCTGCAACAACCCAATATTGTCAAACAAACCGTCTTGCGTCCTTATTTAGATTTGGATTTAGATGTCCCTTATTTTGATGTATATGGACACATTGTTTGGGGGGCAACCGCTATGCTATTGGGCGAATTTTTGGAAGTTATAGAGCAAATGTAAAAAACACACTTAGCAAAATCGAAATCCAACGATACAACAACTGGTTGTTATACTTAAAAATAGTGTATGCCTATTGCTTTTTTGGCGGCTTGCAGCGTAGCATCGGCGCTTTGTCGGGCTTGTTCTGCTCCATCACGCACCACTTTTTTGAGGTATTCCTCATTTTTCATTAGGTCGTGTATGTTGTTTCTGATGGGAGCCACCAATTGCACCATATCTTCGGCGAGCTGTTTTTTGAGGTCTCCGTAGCGGATATTACAGTTGTTGTATTGTGTTTCGTAGTGCTGAACAATTTCGCTGCTACTAACAAGCTGCATTAGGTCGAACAGATTTTGAATTTCTTCTGGTTTAGTTTGGTTCGATTCGGTGGGACCTGCATCTGTTTTTGCTTTCATAACTTTTTTCCGTATGGTCGTGTCATCGTCCATGAGATAGATGGCGCTATTAGGATTGGTGGCGCTTTTAGACATTTTGCCACTACCATCGAGGCTTGGTACTTTAAACAAATCGGAGCCGTCGTTATAGCCGTAAGGTTCGGGAAAAAGTGTGGTTTGGAATTGGTAGTTGAATCGGTTGGCGAGGTTTCGTGCGATTTCTAAGTGTGCTTCTTGGTCTTTGCCAACGGGTACTTTGGTGGCGCGATGGACAATAATATCCACTGCCATCAATACAGGATAGGTCAGCAGTCCTGCGCTGATACTTCTGCCGCTTTGTTCTTGGCTGCGCACTTTGTCTTTAAAGGTAGGTACTTTTTCGAGTTCGCCTTTGTATGCGAGCATGTTGAACAAGAGATATAGTTCAGGGATTTGTGGGATTTCACTTTGGATATAGATAACACACTTTTGGGGATCGAGACCACATGCAAGGTAAGTCGCAAGAACTTCGCGCGTAAGTTGTGGGAGGTTTTGGGCTTCGTAGTGTGTGGTGAGGGAATGATAATCGGCAATAAAAAAATAGCAACTGAAGTTGTCTTGCATTTTTACATAGTTTCGGATAGCACCGAGGTAGTTGCCGAGATGTATGAAACCCGTTGGACGGGAGCCGCTCACTGCGATTTCTTTTGTCATTGTTTTGGAGGATTTTTGGTGATTATTTGGGGTTGTTTTTTTTTATTATTTTTTGGAGGTCGGGAATAAATTTGTCGAAGGTTTTTACGTGGTCGCTTTCTTCGATGTAGTTTTCTGTTAAAACATAGCAACCATCAGTGTCTGTTTCAACGATAGCACGTCCTTTTCTAGTAGGCTTCTGGGTAGTTAAAGTACCATCTTCGTCGAGGGTAATGAAAAAAACTTTGATTTTTTTCGTAATGTTCGATTCCAACAATTTGAGTTTCCAATAGCCCGTTTGTGCTACTCTTTCTCTTAGTGTTACCTTACTGGAAAGTACTGCGATGACTGTTTCTTGCATGGGTTCGTAAATAATAAGGTCGACATCGGGGAGATGGCAGCCGTTTATACCATAGTCGATAAGTAATTTCCGTTTGATATTGCTTAGTTCATCAGATAGGGATTTACCTTGTGTTTTTTCTAAGGTATTGCCATTAATAATTTTTAAACCCATCTGTTCTACTGCTTCTTTAATGATGTGCTCTATTAGCTTTTCCAAACTTTTACCTTTAAAAGCCCGCCATGATTGTTCATGGTCAGGTTGTTTGCCTTGTTCTATGCTTTTTTGCGCTCCCTCGCTATTCAGAAAATAGGTTTTATGTTCTTCTTTAGCTTCATTGAGGAGTGTTGATAGGTGTTGATAGGCTTTATTGCCGTATTGCTGTTTTTTAAGTTCATACAATTGTATGAGGTCTTGTGCTTTCATTTGTTATTATTTTGTTTTGGGGTCTATTGTTTTTGCATAATTAGAATGTATTCGGTAGGGTAGGCTAATATAAGGTTAGCATCGGTAGTTTTGGTAAATTGCCCTGTATTACTGTCACGAGTAGAAGGTAACATTTTTGATGGGATTTCCCTTTGTACAATATTGTACGTTTTAAATCCGATATGTTGCAATTGTTCGACAAACACTTGGGCATTTTGTATTTCAATGCCCTTAAAATTAGTATTACCTATTACTATACAAGCTTTTGCTTGATGTTCTAATACTCTATACATTTCGACAAACACTTCGTACATATCAGCAAAATAGTTATGGACTTCGCGCCCTTTCTTATTATTGCCCAATTGTTGTACAATTTGTTGAGCAATAGGGCTATTTAAATTTGTTATCGGTCGGTCGGTATAAGCAGAACCTATAAACTTTTTTCTAAACACGGCTAATTCTTCTAAATGTCCGAGCCAATATAGGGGAAGTTGATGTAAATCGGCATATTCATAACTTGTAACATATGGTGGACTTGTGACAATAAGTTGCGCTTTTTCGTTTTGACAAGGCAATAGCCGAGCATCTTGACAGACTACTGTTCTATATTCATCTATGTTTTGAACAGTGCTTTTGGGAAGCATTTTGTAAAAAGCATCATTTTTTTTCAACATCTTTTTGATTTGCTGGACAAAAGTACTCAGTACGTGATATTCTTTTTTTTGCATATCACGAGTAGGTTTGACACTTTTTTGCATCCAAATAGAACAAGTTTTAAGAATTTGTGCAAAAGCTACTAAAAAAAAGTTTTTAATAGCTGGATTTTCTATTTCGATAATAGTGTATAACAAAATAGCTAAATCTTCTTTTTGGGTAGATTTATGCCAATAGTCTACTCTTTCGTGTAATTTTAGTTTATCATACGCTTTTATGATATAGTGTTCGCGCATTTGTAGGATTCTTTTGTGCAATTCTTGTTCTAAGTGCATAAAAACAGTTAATAGTTCAATGGACTTGATAGGAGTTGTTTTTGTTTTGGCGATAAGATAGGCAATTTCATTAATATCTGTACCTATTCCTATTCTTTGCTCAACCAAACTTTCAACAATGGTTGTTCCGCTTCCCATAAATGGGTCGATAACAACATTTCCTTTTGTAGAGTGTTCGTTAATCAAACGTTTGGCAAGTTGTGGAATAAACTTCGCGGGATATGTATAGTAACCATGGGTAATATAAGACGTGTCTTTTATTGTACACTCTAAAAAACTCCATGATTTGTCAATAGTCGTTGTTTCAAACATTCTGTGCTTAATGTATTAATTATTGTGAATAAAACCTCCAACTTTCCCGTTTTTTTTTGCTATTCGGATAAAAAATAGCCGATACGGTGCGCAAAGTTACGAAAATTTTGTACTTTTAACGCGTAAAATAGACTATGAATCAATTTTTTCGTATTGTGGGCTTTTATATTCGGCAGTTTCGTCGTCGCTATTTGAGCAATGATAGTTTTTTATTGCTGTTGGCAATTGTTATTGGTAGCGTTTCGGGTATGTCGGCGGCGGTTGTTAAAACGATGGCACATTGGGTTATTATCTTTTTGACGCGCGATTTTGTCCCTAACATCACCGAATACTTATATTTTAGCTTACCTTTTTTGGGTATTCTAACAACAAGTTTTTTGGTGCGTTGGCTCAACAATGGTTACTTAAGCAAAGGTATTCCGAGTGTGATGTATAGCATTTTGAAGAATGATGCGCAGATGCAAAAACGACAGATTTACTTGCAACCCTTGACCGCTTTTATTACGGTAGGTTTTGGCGGTTCGGCGGGATTCGAAGGTCCGTTGGTGTCGGCGAGTGCTTCTTTGGCAGCCAATATTGGTCTTTGGTGGCAGTTGCACTATCGCGAACGCAGTATTTTGATTGCTTGTGCGGCAGCGGGTGTAACTGCGGCAAATTTTAAAGCGCCTATAACAGGCGTATTGTTTGCTTTGGAGATACTGCAAATGGAGTTGCGGGTAGCTAATATGGTGCCGATTTTGTTTGCCTCAGTATCGGGTTTGATGATGAACCACCTATTATTTGGCGAAGCTATTTTGTTTAATTTCCAATTGGCTCAAGGTTTTTCTTATTCGGAGCTACCCTATTATATTCTTTTGGGTGGGGTGTGTGGTGCATCGGCTATTCATTTTACGAAAACCAATTTGTGGTTAGAAGGACAGTTCAAGAAATTACCGTCACGTTTATCGAAAGCGGTGGTAGGTGGGTCATTGTTGGGGATTTGCATTTTTATTTTTCCTCCTTTGTTTGGCGAAGGCTATTATGCCATCAAATTGTTGATGCGCGGCGAATCTACTATTTTGTTGCAAAACACCTTATTTGCCTCCTTACCTTATCAAGATATAGTGCTGCTTTTGTTTTTGTTGGTAACAGCATTGCTCAAAACGGTGGCTTGTAGCTTTACGTCGAGTGGTGGTGGTAATGGCGGTATTTGGGCAGCATTTTTGTTCATGGGTGGTTTGATAGGTTATGTTTTTTCGCACGCGTGCAATGTGTTGTTTGGTTTGTGTTTGCCCGAACCCAACTACATTCTGGCGAGCATGGCAGGGGTGTCGAGCGGGGTGTTGTTAGCACCTTTGGTAGGTATTTTTCTGGCATTGGAAATCTCCAAAGGCTATGAAATGTTGTTACCTGTGATGTTGGTTTCGGGTGTATCTTACATTATTTCGCGCCGCTACATTTCGTATTCTTTGTTCCAAACTGCCTTAGTTCGCAAAGGACACTGGATAGCGACCAACAAAGACCTTCAGTTGTTGGTGAAATTACCGATTCGAAGTTTGATAGAGCAGGATATTGCCATACTTTCGCCCCATCAATATTTAGGTGATTTGGTGCAATGTATCAAATCATCGTCGCGCAATATTTTTGCGGTGGTGGATAAAGAACAATTGGTAGGGATTATTTTGTTGGACGATGTTCGGCAATACATTTTTTCGCCCGATTTGTATCAAACTTATTTAATTGAGGAAATAATGCACGCTCCGCCAGCAATTATCGATGTGGGTGTTGATGATGCCGAAACAGTAGTCGCTAAATTTGAACAAACAAATGCTTGGAATTTGCCTGTTATAGACAATAGGCATTATCTGGGTTTTTTGTCCAAAGCAAAGATATTAGCAGCCTATCGACAACAGTTGCGAGAGTTGGGGGAATGAACGATAATGCCTTTTTGTCTCTTAAAATAAAAAAGGAATCTTTTAAAATCATTTTGTTTTTGTATGGCTTTTCTAATTCTATTATCGATAATTTGTTACCATAGTGTTTTTGCTTCGACTGTTTATGCCCAAAACCTCGCACCGACGACATATACAGTAGCAAAATCTCTTCATGATACGCTGCCAAAGACAACAATAAACAGGATTGTTCAAATGTCAGATAGTGACTATTCTAAAGTTGGGCATCTTGTAGGTGGTAGAATGCGTTGGGGTATTATGGACAGTTTAAAAAACATCATTATCCCGCCAGCATACAGCGATATTGAGCAAATTAGACAAGCGTTTATTGTTAGCCAAAGGGATTCCGTAGGTTTGATAGATAAAAAAGGACAATGGGTATTACCTATCAAGTATCAACACATAGAGGTTTTCATGGGGCGCGACTCATCAACAATTTGGAAAACTACATCAAAATGTGGGAAGGAGTTATTTAATTTCGAAGGAAAACCTATTACCGAATCGTGTTATGATGTTGACCATTATCTAAATGATTTTGATTATTTTAGGTCTTATACAAACTTATCTTGCTCACAAAAAGCAAAACAAGATTATATTGTGATTTGTAAAGGAAATACCACACAGGTTTATACAACCAAAGGAGAAAAATTACTGCCTCATGCTGTTCCATATCCTGTTGTGTTGCCACGCTTAGATGGTTATTTTGACATTTTTGAATCTTCCGACTCTATTCCAGAAATCAAATATTATATTGACTTACTAGATAAATATACAGGAAGATGGGGTATAATGGATTCATTGGGCAATGTTGTCATGCCTTGTAAGTATATCGATAAAGTTATAGGGCTAACTAACTGTTGGATAGCATTTGATTCCAATTATAAGGTATTCGATAAATCAGGCAAGTTATTGGACAGTTATAATAATACTGTTCCATTTGGCTGGTACAAAGCAGCTATGGTACAGCGAGACAATAAATGGGGTATGATTGATAGTTATGGCAAGATAGCCTATCCTATTACTTTGGATAAATATGAAAGTTATACAGAAAAATCGGTAGTGGCAGTGCAGCAAGATTCGACATGGGGTTTGCTTGACCACAAGGGAACATGGCTTGTAGCTCCAATTTATATAGACATACATTGGGCTGTAGAGCGTAGGGAATGTGTTTCTTATATTGTACAGCCTTACTTATACATACGCCAAACGGTCACAGATGCCACTAATCATTATTCTACCATCAATTGGGGAATCGTTGATACCACAGGAAAAATTCTTGTTCCTGCTGTTTACAAAGGATTGGCTATTTTGTTTTCACTAAGAAATGAATTACCATACGAAGCAGTCGAATATCAAAATGACAGCCCTTTTATTGGATTATTAACCATTAATAATCAATCTATTGTTCCTACAAATTATCAGTGTATTTCGATTTCTAATCCTATTCCTGCCATATCTATAGATACACTAAACTACCCGTTTTTAAAAAGATACATTTTGGCTCGCACTGCTTTTAAACAAGATGTGTATGACATAGATGGACAACTTGTTTGGTCATTCCAAGATGACAACCGAAAAAGTTGCACTCTATACAATCATTATGATAAAGTTTTTTGGCTTGAGGCAACAGAAAAAATTATTTTCTATGACGCAACGACTTCGAAAACTAATACCTTTGACAAATCTCCAAATGATGTTTTTTATTATCATTATTATCATGCCCCTTTTCACTTATTGGAGCGGGGCAGTAAAAAAGGTTTGCTCAATATGTTGGGGGAAATGGTTTTACCTTGTGAATTTGATGATATAGAGATAGATGCCAAACAACAGAAAATAAGCGCTAAACAAGGCAACAAAACAACATTATTCGATTATCAGGGCAAAAAGATACGAAGCCATTAATGAAAATAGTTTTTCCAAATACTATCAAATACCGAAACTACCATTTTTTTCAACTTCAAACAAAGCAAAATCGGCTATCTCAAAAGTCAGTACTATCGTTCATTAAGATAGTGGACTTTTGGGATAGCCTTTGGTTTTGGGTATTATTTTTTTTGTATTTACACAGCCTCTCTCTAATGGCAATTAGAAAGAGGTTTTTTAGTTATTGGCATTAACAAAAAACAAACTACCCAAAATTTGTTCACTATGCTGTTGGCTTTTAACTTTGGCTATCACATCAACAATATAGCCTTGCTCATCGATGATATAGGTGGTGCGAACGATACCCATAAATTCTCTACCCATAAACTTTTTGAGTTGCCAAACGCCATATAGCTTACAGATGGTTTGGTCGGTATCTACAAGAAGTGTGAAAGGAAGTTGGTGTTTTTGGATAAACTTTTGGTGCGATTTTTCGTCGTCTGTACTCACCCCCAAAATGGTGATACCTTTAGCTTGGAGTTCGGCATAATTGTCGCGCAAATTGCAGGCTTCTTGGGTGCAAGTGGGTGTGTTGTCGTGTGGATAAAAATACAAAACGACTATTTGTCCGTGATAATCCGACAAACGACAGCTTTGTCCATCTTGGTTCAGGGCTACAAAATCGGATGCGAGGCTACCTATTGGAAGTAATGTCATGGCTATAAAAAAATGGTTGGAAATGGGTTAATGTATTCTGTCGCCGCGCAATTCGAGGCGGTGCATAATTTCTTTTTCATACTGCAACCATTCCTCCCAACGTTGTTGGACTTGGTCTTTATCGATGTAAGTTCGGGCAAGCTCGATGAACAAAACATAATGGGCAGCCTCCGACACCATTAAGCGATAGTAGAAATCGCGCAGGCTGTGGTCGCTAATATTTTCGGACAAAAGGCGAAAACGTTCACAACTTCGAGCCTCTATCAAGGCAGCCATGAGCAGTTTGTCTAACAATTGCTCTTCGCGACTCACACCTTTTCGCACAAATTGCTGTAGATAGCCCACATATTCGTCTTTTCGTTGCTTACCCAGAGGTAATTGGCGTTTTTTGAGTTCGTTCAAGACGGCACGAAAATGTCCCCATTCTTCTGTGACAATAGGAGCTAATTGGTCTACAAGCTCGGTATATTCGGCATACTGTTGTATGAGTGAAATACAGGTCGAGGCGGCTTTTTGTTCACAATAGGCATGGTCGGTAAGAATATCCGCTAAGTTTTTTTCTGCCAAATTGACCCAACGCGGGTCGGTGGGTAGTTGTAGGCGAAAGGCTGTCATAAAGTATAAATTGCATTTTTTTAAGGGGCAAAAGTACGACTTTTTGCGTATTGTCGCGCATAAATGAGTGGTTTGATGTCAAATTTTTAGGCATATTTACCAAAACAACAAAGTGCCTTTGGCAAATAAATTTGCACAAAAGCACTTGCTTTTCTAACCTTTAAAAATCGTTGCTTAGTATTGGGCAGAAGTTGGGATATAGGGGGTTTAGTCTTTGAATTGGTATTTTTTAGCAATAGCCTGCTTTCTGATAGTCATCAGCAAGGCATTATCTAAGGTTTTTTCGCCATTTTGGGCTATTTCGCGCTCTTTTTCTGCCACGTATTTGCGGCGTTCGGTGTCTAAATTTTGAATTTGGGTTTGCAATTCGGCGCGTTCTTTTGTTTTTTGTTCCACAAATTTCACGCGCTCCTCTTTGCTCATTTTTTTCATTTCTTCGGGCAAATAGGCTTCTTCGGCAGATTCGAGGGCAGCGCCTGCGCCGCCTTTTTCTTTGGCAGCATCGACCAAATCCCAGTCATCGTTTTTGTATTTAGCAGAGGCTTTCGCAACCGCTCGTTGCGCGTTATTGGCAGTTCCATAAACCATAGCGTTTTGGTCTTGAGTTACCTGCATTTTTTTGCGGTCCATACCATAGCTACTATAGGCAATGTAGGTATCGTTTAGTTTTTGGTTGAGTTGATTAATGAGGCTGTCTTGCGGTGCATCGATATGCACGGCTACGGCATCGGAATTGATGTTTAGATAGTGTCCTTCTGAACAATCGGCACCGTCTTTCCATCCCGATTCTCTACCTTCGTCTATGTTGCCACAAAAAATTGTGTTGATAACAATGCCTTTGGCTAAGGCAGCTTTGCAAGCGACTTTGTAGTCAATCGGTCCTTGCGTAAAAGGTTCGTTACCAGCAATAAACACCAATCGCAAGTCGTCGTTGTGTCTGTTCCAGACAAGGCTATCGACGGCTTCGTGAATAACCGCACCACAATACTCGTTGCCGCCATTGGTGCGAAGTGCAAACAACTGTTCCGAAATAAAATCTACATCGGTGGTCATGGGCGACACCATGCGAATATAATTGCCTTTTTCGGACAAACCATCGTTGCCATATTCATATAAAGCGATGTCCATATCGGGTGCGTTGCCTTGTGCGTCGCGGGCGTGTGACAATTCGTTGACGATTTTCCACAATTGCGATTTGGCTTGTTCAATCAAACCGTCCATGCTGTTGCTGGTATCCAACAACAAAGCCACCTGAATGCGAGCTTTGGTATTATCCACCACCGACCTTGTGCGTGGTTGCGGTTTGGGAAGCGTATCGTTCGCCCTTGTTGTTTCGCCTCGAGTAGCATTGCCACCAATTTGGTTTTGATAATAAATCGGAGCATTTAAAATTTGTTGTTGAATGGGTGTTTGTTGCTGTGAGTTTTGTGCCAACAGAGGCGTACAAGCCACACAAAATACTGCACCCCAAAGAAAATACATAGTTTTCATAATCATGATAATTTAAAAAAAAGACGTTCATGGACAGCCCTATAAGGTAAGACTATTGTTATGAAGTTGCGTTTAATCTACAACGCACAAAAAAGCATTTTTATTGCGAAACTTTGGTCTTTGGGGGACGGATTTAACATATTTTAATAGTTGGGGGATTTGAAACAGCTTTTACCAACGACATTTGTAGTATAAGCATGTTTGTTGCCCCTATGTGCCGGTATTTGCTCAAAGGTATAAAAACCCAACAAAATTAAAAAATATTTCGACTCCCAAACAACTTTTTTATCGCTTTTTTCGTCTTGCATACAATAAATGTCACAATAGGACGTTTTTACAGCTAAATATACTAATTAGCCAAAACACCTAAACGTTTAACTCAAACACCTAAACGTTTAACCCGAACACCTAATACATAAGCCTTCGGGGGTTTTAAACCCCCGAAGGCTTAACAAACATTTAGCTTGTTTGATAGATTATGCACATCAAGACAAAAAATACACCACTCGAAGAATATTGGCTTCTTTGGGTGGCGCATTTTTTTGCTTACTGTTGCAATGTTTTTTGACAATGACAATTTTCCTTTTTTGCTTTCGCATTAGTAGTTTTTTAGTTTAATCTTGTCGAGTAACGTTTCTATGCAAAGGAGGGTTTTTAGCCTACTTTACGGAGAAACAAACAATTAGGCATTTTCAAAAAAAAAATGTTTTGAATCTTTTTTTTGCTTGTTCGGGTTGCAAATTGAGAAAAAACTTGTACTTTTGTGAGAATGATTGTAAAAATACACCTTGATTTTTTTACTTCCTCGTGCAACCGTTTGAGTTATTGTCTCGTCTTGGTAGAGAGCAATGTAATACAAGCGGCTTACTTTGTCTATTTGGTGAAAAAAAATACTATTTTTTTCTCTTCCATGCAACTATTTGGCTTGTTTTTGCGTTTTGGGGGAAGGTGATTGATATAAAACATATAAATTAGCCCATGAAAAACATCATAATTCTTTGTCTAATAGCCATATTAAGCACATATTCTTGTGTATGTATGCACAATTATACCGATTTTAGCAGCTTTAGTAGTGTTGATACCTCAGAAAACACATGGAGACGGCTTAAAAATAGCGCAATTTTGTTGAATCCTGAATGGGTTAAAATAACCAGAATACTACCCAACAAAAAGTTATACATCATGACATGGATGCCCATTCGGACAACAAAAAGTGTTGGCGATATAACGCAATTGCAATCAATAGCTGCTTCATTCGGAGAAGATACACTTGCTTTAAAGAAAATAAATGTTCGAGGTGAAGAATTTAACACGCTTCTAAATTTTCATCCTTCTTCAGAAATAAATCTCGACACCATGATGCAGTTGTCGTTTTATACTTCGAAAGATTATCTTACTTTTAAATCTTTCAAAGAAGCTTATTTGCGCGATACACTTACCATTTCATTTTGTTGTGATTCGTTGAACAACAAAGTTACCTACAAAATGGTGGGTAGAGATTTTAGGTATCGCAAAGTTTTGTTTGAGCGATAAGTTCAGTTCTTATTATTTTATGTAACGCTTCTCGGTTCTACAGTGTAACAATTGACCTTCACACAACCAAGAAGCGTTTTAAGTCGAATAATTCATTATGCACTACTTAGTTATAGATGCAGAATTAGGTACTACGGGAATTAGACATAAATATGAGTCTGGTTCAGTAGACCCTGTAGAAATAGGTGTAAGCCACAAAACAATAATATGGCTTAATGAATGGCTTGCGAAATACGAAAAAGAGCATTATCTAAGTTTTGTCAATACGCAAGTTATTGAAGAGTTGGATAAAGAGGGCATAGCAATAGCTATAACCATAAAATCCGAACTACTGTTACCTAAAATCGAATATTGTTCTACCGCTTACTTAACTCACAAATTGCTGTAACGTTCATTCTATATCGACGCTTCTCGGTTCTACAGTGTAACAATTGACCTTCACACAACCGAGAAGCGTTTGTTATTATCCCTCTTTCCCAATTCCCCAAATTTTCCATAACTTTGCGCCACAGGCACAACCGAAGCCGACCAAAGCTTCGACGCATGGGGACGCAGACGCAACCCCAGCACCTGGAACTATACCAACGCCATAGCCCCTACCCAGACTTGGCTCTACAGAGGCTATACCGCCCACGAACACTTAGACCAATTTGCCCTCATCAATATGAACGGGCGACTCTATGACCCCACAGTGGGACGTATGCTCTCCCCCGACAACTATGTCCAAGATGCCCTCTATGCACAAACTTTCAATAGGTACTCTTATGCACATAATAATCCTTTGAAGTATGTCGATCCGGATGGGAATAATCCGCTAATAATAGTTGGAGCGGTAATAGGTGGCTTAGTTAACTTAGGCATGGGTATCCTAAATGGAGAAGTGCATGACGGCTGGGATGCCTTGGCATATTTTGGTAGTGGAGCGGTGATAGGGCTTCTGGCAGGTGCTACTGGTGGAGCAGTTACTACTGCATTAGGCGTAAAAAGTGTAGTACTTTCTGGAGCAATATCTGGTGCTATAAGTGGTGCATTGGAAGGTGGTGCACAGACGGCTTTCAATATGATTTATCAAGCCGTCAGGTATCACGTTCCTATGAAAGACTTCCTCCAAGAAGTAGGCAAATCCGCAGCATGGGGCGCCGCAATTGGTGGTGTTACGGGTACCATAGAAGGGGCTATAAAAGCTAGGAAAGCAAGCAAAGCTCCTTCTGATGTAGTTGACGAAGAAATAAATGTAAAAAAAGGCGGAACTATAGAAATCATAGAATGGGAAAAACTTTCTATGGATCAGGTAGAACTCTCTGATGGCACTATTCAAACCGATGGTACTTTCGGAGGGGGTGTGGTTGAGCAGTTGCCGCCGGAGAAACATGTAGCACTTGGAGTACGTGAACATTTAAAAGATTTTACAGGACGCGTAAATGGTACTACTTGGAAGGAATGGGGAGGAACCGATTTCCAAAATCAATTCTTACAAGTAATTAACGACCCAGCAAACACAATTCACTTTAATTTAGATGGCGTTGGAGATCCTTGGAGTGCTATATCAGACGGAGCAAAAGGATTTCATGTAAGTAAACATATAACGAGTTGGGAATTGTCCCAAATATACGCTAATCCATCTGCTTTACAAAGAACCATATTTTACCTAAATGGCTCCGTTGTCCCAAATCCATTCCACTGACAATATTTAAGAATATGGTAAAAGGCATTTTATGACATAGAATTTTGGCGTGTTTCTAAATCTGTTGGACAGTTTGGTACAAAATATTGGCAATAGGCTGTCAAATAACATCATATTGCTGCTATATTTTAGCATCATCTCTTTTCCAATAGATATAGAAACACTCCTTAAAATTCATGTTTTAGCCCCAAACTGACATATTTTTCTCTTTTTCGTCATAATATTTTTAAACAATTCTAAAAAACCATAAATTACTATTAATATGGACACAATATTTGCATCTGACAGATATTTTACGATGTTTGACATTGTAGTTGGTCATGGGTTATTGTTATTAAGGTCGGCAAAAAATGAACAATTGACACAAAATATTGACATAATATTCTTTGATACAACGTATATTCAATCTTTTGTTATGTTAAAAGGAGTACGAATACGTAAAATAGCGAGCAAGGATAGTATTGTAAACTATCCAACTGTTAAAAAAGAATTAGGTTACAATAACACTTATCTATTTGAGGTCGAAAGTAACAATGAAAAATACTACATTGTTGCTTCTTTCGTCAGGGTATTTGAAAATGAATTAGATTTTTTA
>JAEUUX010000207.1 GCA_016787295.1 Chitinophagales bacterium | reverse complement strand
AATTAGAATGCACTGTAACAAAATTAGAATGCACTGTAGCAAAATTAGAATGCACTGTAGCAAAATTAGAATGCACTGTAGCAAAATTAGAATGCACTGTAGCAAAATTAGAATGCACTGTAACAAAATTAGAATGCACTGTAGCAAAATTAGAATGCACTGTAGCAAAATTAGAATGCACTGTAGCAAAATTAGAATGCACTGTAGCAAAATTAGAATGCACTGTAGCAAAATTAGAATGCACTGTAACCAAGCTATTTTCTCCAAAAAACACCCGATTAAGGGCAAAAACAGCCGAAAATTGGCTTTTAGGCTTAGTTTAGTGGCTTGCGGCGGTGCTTTTGTGGTTGTATAACGCTGTCGTGCGAAAGCTTATTGTGTGAAAGGGTATTTTTTTTGAAAAAAATTGAACTTTTTTTTGGTTTTACTTGTATTGTCGTTTTTTTTTGTTAAGAGGTTGCATGTATCATTCAATTTTTTTTATGGAACACTTATTACCGCCTTAGATGTTGTGTGTTGTGGCGTTGGCAAGGCTGACGCAGACAACCCGAAGCCGCAGTACCGCTTTGTTACTCAAACTGCTGGTGTAATCCCCCAACTACTGCACCATCTAAAAACGCAACATCGGCACCATAGCCGCGAACTATGATACCGATGTGGTAGTTTGGGAAAAACCGCTTCTGCCTTTGTGGTAGGGGTATTTTCTTTAACTTTTTAAAAAATCTCGTAAAGGTATGAATTTTATAGCACAATTTTTTATTAGTTGCTTCATTTTATTTTTATTTGCACAAAATATCTCTGCTCAATCAGTTCCAGAAGCAACTTCGGGTTTTCAATGGCCTTTGAGCGGGCAGTTAGGTACAAATTTTTACAATAATGGAGGGGCTTCGTTTTTAGAATCATACGACTCTCCTGATGATGCTTGCGGTACGGTATATCATCCTGCTCAAGATTGGAATATTGCGGGAACAAGTTGCGATGGTGATATAGGTTACTCAGTTTATGCAGCTGCTAATGGCAAAGTAGTAGACGCTACATATAGTTGGGGAGGTATTGTTATACAACACTTATGGCAGGGACAAACTTTTTACACTGTATACGGACATTTTCAAAAATCATCATCAATAAGCCTTAATACCATTGTAACTAAAGGGCAGTTAATTGGTACTGTTGATGACATTGGTACTGGTTGCGCCCACCTGCATTTTGAGGTGCGCGAAAGTGACCACCCTCAACCTGCAAATAGCGACTATTGGACGTGTAGTGTTGTAGGTAGTCAGTCAAGTGTTAATAATTACTATGAAGATCCTGCTACTTTTATTCCTTCTCATGGTAGTTATTCTGTTGCATGTTCTACTCCAACGTCATCTCAAGTATATGCGTTAAACACAACTACTAATAGTACTACTGCTTATAGTGCCTACAACCAAACAGGTACTACACAGTGGCAATTTGGTTATAAACTCACAACTTCATCGACTTGGATTAACACGGCAACGACCACTAATGGCAGTCTGAATATCCCTGGTCTACAAGCAGGAATGACGTATAATCTAAATTGTCGAGCATTATGCAATGGCAGTTGGACAGCATGGAGTTTGCCTATTACCTTTACCACCCTTTCAAGCGGCGGCGGTGGAAGTACGCCTATCAATGACAATCCTTGTGGAGCCATTACGCTCACAGCCAACAGTTCTTGTTCTAACACAAGCGGTTCTAACGTAGGAGCAACCAACACTACTAATCCTGGTCCCACAACAAGTTGTACGTTTTATGGTAGCGATGTGTGGTACAAAGTACAAATACCGAGTAGTGGTGTTGTTACTATCCGTACTACTGCTGGAACAATGACCGATGCCATGATGGCAATTTATTCAGGTAGTTGTTCTTCATTGAGTGGTATTGTTTGTGAAGATGACAACTCGAATGGTAATGGTTCTGCTATGCCAGTTATTACAGTGACGGGTACAGCGGGAGCATGGGCATATATCAGGATATGGAAATGGGGTGGCGGTACAGGCACATTCAGTATTTGCGCGCTCAATTACAGTAGTGTTAACAAGAGTGGTGAAAACGATGCAGAGATACTATCTAATTCGGTTAATTCGTTGCAAATAGTACCTAACCCAGCACAATCAACTACCACACTTAGTTATACTTTGGCAAGCGATAGTCCTGCAAGTGTTTTGGTGTATGACTTACAAGGTAAATTGGTAAAAACTGTGGCGGATTCCTTCCATAAAGCAGGCAAACACCAACAAACAATAGACCTTAGCGACTTGCCAATGGGTACTTACTTAGTTCGCCTTCTCACAGAACAAGGTACACAAACCGAAAAACTGTTACTTACTCGATAGTCGCTATACCTGCCTTTGAATAACTTCCCTCACTCGTAACTCCCCCCAAACACCGTCAATCTTTCAAATAACTTGCTTTTGTGGCTTGGCGGTGTTTTTGTTTAAAAAACAATTAAAGTTTACTAACAATGAAAAAAATATTAACACTTCTCTTTTTATGCAGTAGTTACCTGACCACCCTTCAAGCTGCTCCCGATTTAATTGCTACCAACGCAAGTACCAATATTGGTAGTGTTGCACAAGGTGCAGTAGTTCAGGTAATCCACAAGGTTAAGAATGTAGGTAACAGCAGTGCCATAACAAGCAAAACACGTTATTACATTTCGACCAACAATACCTATCAAACTACCGACTTGTTGATAGGACAAAAAGCTACTAATGCGCTGGGTGCTAATGCAAGTCAATTGATAGCCAAAAACGTAACTATTCCACTGACCGCGCCCATGGGAAATGTTTATTTATTGGTGCGTGTAGATGCCTTAGGTGCAGTTGCCGAAAGCAACGAAACGAATAACGTAACTGCTATACCAATAAACATTGTTGCCAACACACCCATCGCAGATTTTGTTGCTGATGCCAATACTATTTGTACAGGCAATGCGGTTAATTATATCAATTTGTCGAGCAATGCTACAAGCTACCAATGGTATTTTGAAGGCGGTACGCCCAGCAGTTCCACAGACCCTAATCCTAGCGTTACTTACAATAGTGTTGGAACATACAATGTGACTTTGACTGCCACTAATGCTTCGACAAGTATTACCGAAACAAGAACTGACTATATTACTGTCCAGGCTTTGGGAAGTGGTTATGAACCTACTAATATAGAAAGCATATATCCCTCAAATTTAGGCTCTTCAATCAATATCATTCCATCTTTTAACACTCTACCTATTACAGGAGACAGAATTTTCTATTGCACTCCTACAGGTATTAAAAAAGTTACCAAATCTCCTTTAACTTTTGCGGGTGACATGACAACAGAATTTACAAACGATGCTGTATTCAGTATGTTCGGACAATTATTAGTAGCTCGCGAAGGACAACCAGTAGCTGTATACAATGATAACGGTTCTTCTTGGACTTATGTAAGTGATGTGCCTTCGTTTTCTTCGTATGCTTCAAAACTTTCGGCTATGCGTGGAGTTTCACGCGATATTTTGTTAGGGTTAACCACACATGGCTATTTGCTTATTCAATACAATGTTGGACAAAACATAGCTAATCCGTCGGCACCTTTGGCTTTTTCAGATGATATTTACACTTTTGGTGGAGTAACTAATGAATTTGCATATGGCGGAGACATTGTACAGAAATATGGTAACACCCATGTTTGGGTTGGTAAAGGTAATAAGTTTGTCACCATACAAATCAATATGACACCTACGACTGCATTTCAAGTTATGACGGCTAATCACCCCGTTTTGTATGAAACCACGCTACCAAGCGACATAGCTAAAATAATCAATTACCAAAACTATTTGTATATACTGATGTACAATGGACAAGTGGCAGTCTATGATGTTACTAATGCTTCCCCCGTATTTGTTCGCTATATCAATGTGCCAAATTTGGTTAATACTGGTGTTATGAATCTACATACTACTGCTTCTTTTGGCACTTTGCTAGAAATTGGCGGTAACGGCACTAGTACTAATGCTTATAATGACATGGTTATTTATAGTTTATCGAATCCATCTGATCCATCTTTGGTCAATTTTAACATTCCGCCTAACTCATTTTCAACTTCCCCTATCTATAATATTACAAGCAATGATTATGGTAGCACAGACAAGGTATATATTACACGTTGGGGCGAACCACAATGCTTTACTTTGTTTGACAACTCTGGTAATTGTTCTGTCGGAGGCAACAAAACTGATATGGAATTGGTAGCTGTTCCCGAACTATTATCCCTCCACCTCTCCCCCAACCCCACAACCACCGAAACCACCCTACACTACAGCCTCGCCGAAACTGCCAATACACAAATCAAAGTGTATGACATAACAGGTCAATTACAGCAACAGTACACAATAGGACAAGAAAGCGAAGGAGAACATACCTACACCCTCTCTACCGCCGCCTTACCCAAAGGCATGTATGTAGTGCAGTTGCAGACCGACAAAGATGTGCCGCAGACGGTTAAGTTGATAAGAAAATAATGCCGGTTTTCCTCCATCAAGCCCCACACCAAACAAAACATAGCGCTTTGCCATAATTGGTAAAGC
>JAEUUX010000199.1 GCA_016787295.1 Chitinophagales bacterium | reverse complement strand
ATACAAATTCCCTCCCGTATTGCCAAATTTTGTTTTCGAAAGAGGAAATTTGGTATGGCTGGAATAAATAAGACAACCCCTCTCTTTAATTGTGGTTAAAGAGGGGGGTTGTGTAAATTGCTGTCAAGGATGGGATTTGTTCTTGTGTTGTTGGGGGGGAGGGTGGGGCAAGTGGCGTGGTATTTAATAGAGAAATAATAATTTGGTCACTCCCAGTATTTAAATGGAGCTATCAAACAAAAAAATGCTGTTCCTCCAAATCCTAAAAGGATTAAAAACTTAAAAGCAAATACCCAAGTAGTAGAGTGTGTATTTGGATACTTCATGCCATAATTATGTAAATACTGAATTTTTATACTATCTCCAACTAAATATTTTTGTTGGTTACAATTAAAAGAACCTATTTCCAATTCATCAATTTCGTTGTGATAGTTAATTGATATGCGACTATTTTTACCACAAAATTTTGGTGTTTTAACAATAACTCCTACAACTATTTGACCTTTTGTGGCAATATGGTAGCTATTTACAAAATCTATAATTGCAAGATAAAACCAAAAGAAAAATACTAAACCTATAAGTATTACTGCGATTTTCATCAAAATATCTGTTTTCATTGTGGTGGCGGAATTGTTTTAGGTGAATAGTGTAGATTGTCATTGCGTATCATTGGAGGCGGTATGATATTATTATTTCCTTCTGGAGGAGCAAGGATTACTTTATTTGAAGTTGTTTGCAAAGCATTTTCTAAAGTTTCTCCCTTAACAGCATGGCTGAACGAATAATGCTTTCCTATATGTATTTTAAGGAAAAAGCAGTATCTTTGCGGCAAAAAACACAATAATTTCCATTTTCTTATGCAAACGACAAAGAGTCTTTACGAACTATTTGAGACCATAACAGACATTCGTTCTGTTCATGGTCGTCGGTATAAATTGGCTGATTTACTAGCACTCTGCACCTTGGCAATACTTAATGGTTGTGACGGTTATCGGGGTATTTCTCGTTATTTTCAGAACCATAAAACGGTTTTATGCCAAGCCTTGGGACTGGAAGTTGTACCAAGTTATGATACTGTAAAGAATTTTCTGAATAGTGTGGATATGCTAGCTGTTCAGAAAATTTTTATTACTTGGATGCAACAATATGTAGAGTCAGGCAGTGGTGATTGGTATGCCATTGATGGAAAAGCGATGGCAGGCACCATTGTAGATAGTCAAGGTAAGCAGCAAAATTTTGTATCCCTTGTTCGCCTTGTTCAGCATAATAGCGGTTTAATAGTGGGTAGCCATAGCTATGAAAATGGGAAGTCAGGCGAAACAGAGGCAGCCCGCCAATTGTTGAATAATTGTGCTGCTCAGATGGAGGGCAATGTCCTAACTGCCGACTCTTTGCACTGTAATAGCAAGACTTTGGCAAAAATTATGGACATTAATGTCGATTATGTCGTTCAATTAAAGGGTAATTGTGCTGCATTAAAAAAAAAAGCCCTTGAGGTGACAACACAAGGCCTTCCTGATGACACATATATCTTTCCCACAGAGAAAGCACATGGCAGAGAAGAAAATTGTGAGGTAGCTCTTTATCGTAACGTATCGGACTTACCGCCAAGGTGGAGTAAATTTGTGAAAGGATTTATCGTTTTGACTTGCTGGGGTATTAACAATAAGAAAAAACCATATGCCTTCAAAAGATATTTTGTGACTAATCGTATAACAGCCTCTGCCAAGGAGTTAGGAAAGGGGATTAAAGGACATTGGAGTGTAGAGACCGTTCACTACATTAAAGATGTTATTATGTTAGAAGACCAAAAAATTGTGCATGAAAAGAATGCAGCTGTTGTGCTATCTATATTAGGTGATATTGCTATTAATCTGTACAAAATGAACGGGCATAAAAGTATTAAGGCTGCCAGAGAGTGTTATCAAAATAGAGTAGAAGAACAATTAGAGTTAATGAAATTAGGTCATTTGTTGAAAAACTAAATATCTGAAAAATATTATTCGTTCAGCCATGCCCTTAACAGTTTTAAGGTTTACTTCAGAAACATTTATTATTTTAATTTGTTGTACTTTTGCATTTGCATTTTTAGCACTAGCAAGATTACCTGAAGTTGGATTATTATTTGCGATCCGCTGAAGTCTATTTGCATCCTTAGTAGGTATTTTAATATCTGTTGAACCTTGAGGGACATCTAATACTTTGCCATGTATAGCTGCCGTAGTTACATCTGACAAAGTTTGCCCAAGAGTTACTGTACCTTCTTCACTCGTTGCTTGTTTTGCCACAGATTCTGCTACATTCAGTGCAACTTCACCATCAGTGCAACTTCACCAATAGGTGTATTCGCCGCTTGAGAAACTTTTACTATAGTGCTTGTCGTTTTTACACCTACATTTGCAGTTGTACTTTCTCCTACTGTAATTACACTTGTAGTTGCTGAAATACCTATAATATAGATTAACGTCTGTCATACACTCAGATGCTTCTTTTCCATCGAAAACATTCTGCGCAACTTGAAAACCATAATCCACTCCACCACCAACAAGAGCAGCAATAACAAAAGGTATCCACCAAGGAAATTTTCCATCTCTATCCTGATACCTAACCGGATTATCCAAGTTACTATTATAGGGTGTCCAGGCATAGAACTGTTCACTTCGGGGTCTATCTGCCACCATCGGGCTATTTGTGGGTCGAGGGTGCGGTAGCGTGCCATGTCTATATTGATACCCAGAACGTCTTCT
>JAEUUX010000154.1 GCA_016787295.1 Chitinophagales bacterium | reverse complement strand
CAGGAGATTGTTGTTACCGACCCTGACCAGATTGCACTTTTTTGTAACGAAATGAACAAGCTCAAGAAAGTAGAAGGACGAATTAATACTAAATCAACCGCTGGTTTCTGGGACGTTTCTCTAACCATGGCTGATAATACTAATGAACCCATTGGAGTACTTCGTACTGTCTATCAAGGCGTTGCTATTTATTACCATGATACCTATTATAAGAACGACGATATGGACTTTTTGATGGTTCATTGGTTTTCAGAAGCGAAACCGTAGGTTAATCCTACTGTGCTATTCCTCAGTTTTACACTTTACCACCCCCGAAGGACGCATCACTAATATACTATAGCGACTTATGCAAATTTCTATAAACACAACACGGCTATTTCCTGACTTAGGGAAATAGCCGTGATTAGAACAGATACACACCAAATCTGGTGCTATGGTTTCAGGAAATAGCGTGTATTTCCGATTTGTATGAATTCGATTTGTTGTTTAAAGTTGAGAAAAATACCTATTTTGGTTTTGCCTTTGGTTTTGATTTCTATCATAGACCGCACAGAGGGAAACCCCTCTAAGTTGTAGGCATAACTATTGGCTTCTTTGATGTCAAAACTGCCTTCGGGAAGGCTAATGCTGGTATCAGTGCAGCGAATGGTAATATTGTCGGCTTGTTTGATGGGAGAAGGCTTGTCGGTCATGGTGATGTCTTTCACCATCGTATAAGGATGCAGTTCTTTGTCTACCAAATTGCCATACGAACGAACGAAATACATGCTTTTGGGTGTAAAATAACTTGCATCTATACTGTGTTGTTCATCAGTTTTTTCGGCGAGGTAAAAAGTGTATTCACCCAATATTTTGGAATAGAAATAGAGCAACACCACATATTTATCGGTCTGGTCGATGACAATTTTGAAACGAGCGGGCTGATTTTTTTTGTCCATCAATTCATATACAAAGCCTACTTTCTGCTCGGTTTTGCTGATAATAGAGAACATGCCGGGAGTTAATCCCTCAATACCATCGATTTTTAGAAAACCTTTTTGGACTGTTAGTGCTATCTTGCCCGCAGGCACTTCCATCTTTTCGTCGCCTCCTGATTGGTAGTGAGATGGATAGAATTTTTCACCATCAACCTCCTGAATAACGTTGTAGCGTCGGTCGGTGGTATAGGTATAATAAAAAGCAGTATCTATTTGGGTAGCCGCATTTTTGCTGTCGTTGGGTGCAGGCTTTTGTGGTTTGCCGCTGGGAGTTTTGCTGTCGGCGGCGGGTGTGGTAGATGCGGGAGGTGAGTTGGGCAGAGTGGTGGGTTGTTCTTCGGTAGGTGGCGGTGGTGGAGTTGCTGGGTCGGGTTGTTTTTCTTTGGTATAGGAATAGTCGCGGCTAAAACGCGGCGACTCTCCATCTTGTGCCAATAGGTTGCTATATGTGCTACAGCCTATTAGCACGACAAAAAGTAGATATTTCATGGCTATTAAAGATATTTGGGGGAGAAGATGATAAATTCTGTAGTTTCGGAGTTTATCGAGGTGGTTTATATGTGTGTGGATTTTGTTTTTTTATGTCAAAAACCGTTGAGCCTCGTTCAGCAGTTCGTTGCGGTCGATGGCTGTTACGCCAACGTGTTCGCACACCAAACCTGCTGCGATATTGGCTAATTCTACGGTTGCAAAAATATCTAACTTCAATGCTAAACCGAGTGCCAGTAGACTAATGACAGTATCGCCTGCACCCGACACGTCGACAATGCGACGGAGGTAGGCGGGAATGATTTCGGCTTCGTGGGGGGTGTGGAGAAACATGCCTTTTTCGGACAAGGTAATAACCGTGTATTCGTTTTCGAGAACAGAACGGATATACTCAGCACCAGCTATCAGGGTGTCGGGTTGGCTGGCAGACATCATTAGTTCTGTACCGTTGACTGCTTCGCGCAGGTTTGGTTTAAAGAGCGTACAACCTTTATAGGCAAAAAAGTTGTCGGTCTTGGGGTCCACAGCAATAGGAATACCACTTTGTCGAGCATTGGCAATAATATTGCTAATGACAAGTGGAGTAAGCACACCCTTGTTGTAGTCTTGCAAAATAACCACATGTGGAGTGTGGGTATAAATGGCATCTATGGCAAGGTCAATGAGCGACAATTCTACTTGTGGCGACAGAGGGTCGGTCATCTCGCTATCGTAGCGCAACAGTTGTTGGTTGCGGGCAATGACACGCGTTTTGACGGTCGTGTGGCGGTCTTGGTCCAAGATGATGTTGGCAGAAGAAAGATGGTGGTGGTGCAGCAATTCTTTGAACTGATGCCCACGCTCATCGTCACCCACCACGCTCAACAACATGGGGATAGCACCTAATTGGCGCAGGTTGAGGGCAACATTGGCAGCTCCGCCCAAACGACTTTCGTGCCGATACACATCGACCAAAGGCACAGGAGCTTCGGGCGAAATGCGGCTGATATTGCCCCAAATGTATTCATCTATCATAACATCGCCAATAACTAACACTTTGAGGTATTGGAACGAATCGAAAATATCTTGAATGGCTGATGACACAGGAAATACTTTTTTTTGATGAAACAAACAAAAACACACTCCTTTGGGCAAGATTCGGCTATCTGCAACCCACAACGAAACCACCAAAGGAGTTTTGAGGCGTAAAGGTACAAATAAAGTGCCATACGCCCAAAAAACGTGCTATTTTTGTGCTTCTTGGCGTGTTTTTTGATATATTGAGTAGATTTTGGTTGTAATAACTGCCAAAAGGTCGTACCTTTACCGCCGATTTTAGCGATATGAAAAAAACACAATTTGATTTTGAGCAAGGCGAAATACTTTTGGTAGATAAACCCTTGCGATGGACTTCGTTCGATGTGGTCAACAAAATAAAACATGCTACCAAACAGCGCAAAGTGGGGCATGGCGGCACCCTCGACCCGATGGCAACAGGTTTGTTGGTTATTTGCATAGGAAGGGCTGCCACCAAACGTTTAGACGAGTTTCAGAACGACGATAAAACCTATACAGGCACCATTACGCTTGGCGCTACACGTCCGTCCTACGATTTGGAGACCCCTATCACAGAAGCGTTTGATATTGGTCACATTTCGGCTGCCGATGTGCGGGAGGTGGCTCGATTGTTTCATGGCGAAATGGAACAACTGCCGCCCATCTATTCTGCTATCAAAAAAGACGGAAAACCCCTCTACGAAAGCGCTCGTAAAGGGATAGCTGTGGAAGTCGAAGCCCGAAAAATCGTGATTCATCGTTTTGAGATAACCAGCGTCGAACTGCCCGATGTGCATTTTTTAATCCGCTGTAGCAAAGGTACTTATATCCGCTCCATTGCGCACGATTTTGGGCAGGCACTGCAAAATGGCGCTTATCTTTCTGCCCTTCGCCGCACACAGTCGGGTAATTTTGACATTGCTGAGGCTTGGAACTTGGACGAATTAGTCGAGGTTTTGCGCAGAGACAGAACCGAAACAAAGTAGCGTTGGCTGGTTTTGTATTAAGTTACTCATGTTACGCATTTGCCCAAAAATACAGTGTAACTGAACACCAATTTATTGCTATTCGAAATACTGTTATGATAAAGGACAAATAGTGGTTCTATTTTTTTGCTCACCCAAAAATTAGCAAAAAAAGGTGTTCTTTTTCGAGTGGATTCGTCCGGCGTGCTGTGGTCTTTGCTTAATTTTTAGGCAATCGTTGAGGCAATTATCATTTTGATAACGACATTAAAAAATAGTTTTAGCTTGTGTTGTTCTAAAAAAATGACAAATGCGAAACAATATTTGATAATGACAATCTAATAACGACCTTATCAAGGTGTTATTTTGTTATTATCAAAACAAACCCGATTAGCTGACAAGATTACGAGCTCAAAATAATAAAACCCTGACGGGGTGACACATTTATAGTTTCAAAACAATAGAATAATTAACATAAACCCCGACGGGGTGACATTATTCGACAATACATGACATCATTTCACCCCGTCGGGGTTTATGCCTTTTTTTGTTCCGTTTTTTTGCTATAAACCTATCACCCTTTCAGGGTTTGTTTGAATGTTTTACCATTGTTGCCGTTTTCTGAAATACCACCTAATAATGTCGTTATCAAATTCTTTGTCTGTTTTTTCGTGAATTGGTGCCTCAACGACCGAAACAGCACTATTTCGGGTGACGAAAATAGTGTAGGCATAAGCACGTTTTTTGTAATTGCTATGTTTGCTACAATAATCTGTTTTACGACAGCGAGTGCGTAACATGAGTAAGTTATACTGAATTGAAAATACTTTTCGGATTTGACAATAGACGATGTTACGCACTCTCTCCAAAATGTAACATCAATTAACGACCATTTTCCATTCCTCCAAATGCTATTGTCACAAGCGATAAATGGTGATTCTACTTTTTTGCTCACCCAAAAAAGTAGCAAAAAAAGGTGTTCTTTTTCGAGTGGATTCGTCCGGCGTGCTGTGGTCTTTGCTTAATTTTGTGGTAGCAAGCAAAATCGTAGGC
>JAEUUX010000134.1 GCA_016787295.1 Chitinophagales bacterium | reverse complement strand
TAGCTATAATACTGCTACGTGCGAATGCGAACATACACCAATTGTTCCACCAAATTGCGATGATAACAATTGTGGCACGACCGACACCTACAACACAACAACTTGCGAATGCGAACACACGCCTATTGTTCCACCAAATTGTGATGATAATAATTGCGGCACAGATGACAGTTACAATACTACAACCTGCGAATGCGAACACACGCCTATTGTTCCACCGAATTGTGATGACAATTTATGTGGTACAACAGATGTGTATAACACCGCCACTTGTCAGTGCGAGCATACACCTATCACGCCTTCCGATTGTAACGACAACAATTGTAATACCGCTGATGTGTACAATTTTGCAACTTGTGCGTGTGAAAACAACCCAATAAGCCCAACAGCTTGTGATGACGGTTTGTGTGGTACAACAGATAGCTATAATACTGCCACTTGTCAGTGCGAGCATACACCTATCACGCCTCCCGATTGCAACGACAACGATTGTAATACCGCCGACTTGTACAATAGTATCACTTGTGAATGCGAATACAGTACAGTAGAGCCGTTGAATTGCAACGACAACAATGCAATGACCCTCGACCAATACAATGTCGCTACTTGCGAGTGCGAACATCAATTGCTTAACCAAATTATTATCCCTAACGCCTTCTCTCCTAATGGCGACTTGATAAACGACGAATGGAGTATTATAGTTCCTTCTTCGGCAACTGTCAATATCAAGATATACAACCGCTGGGGTGAGTTGGTTTTTGAGAGCAACGACCCACAAGCTACTTGGGACGGCAAGCATCGCGGACATGAACAACCTATCGGCGTATATGTCTATGTGGTGTTATATGCCACACAGCAGCAACCTAATCGAACCGATATTTTGAAAGGAAACCTCACACTTATCAGATAGTACGCACTCAAGCAACGAAAAGGCTGCCTCGATAGCACGAGGCAGCCTTTGTTGTTGCTATTGTTACCTAAAATTCTTTTCGGTGTCAAATGGTTAATCCTTGTTGTTAGTTTGTAGTTGGGCAACTGTACCATATTCTACGTCCGAATCGTGGCAAATAACGTCATTTATGCCATGTCCTACCTCCGAATCGTGGCAAATAACGTCATTTATGCCATGTCCTACGTCCGAATCGTGACAAATAACGTCATTTGTGCCATGTTGTACGTCCGAATCGTGGCAAATAACGTCATTTGTGCTATGTCCTACCTCCGAATCGTGGCAAATAACGTCATTTGTGCTATGTCCTACGTCCGAATCGTGGCAAATAACGTCATTTGTGCCATGTCCTACGTCCGAATCGTGGCAAATAACGTCATTTGTGCCATGTTGTACGTCCGTATTTACGTGAAATGCCGTATACAGCACATAAATACATCTTTTTTTTATGCGTAAAACATTATTTTGCCCTATTATTTCTGTTTATTTCCCCTAAAACCTCCCAAATGCCGAACATTATTGTTTTGGAGCGATATAATAGTGTTATGCAATAGCCGCAATAATCCTCTCCAATTGAAATTGGTGGTGTTGGCAATGCGTAATTAAGAAGTGTAAGGTTTGTTGGATATTGAGCGGTCCTGCTATAGGGTGTTTAAAAACAAGCCAATTGTTTTTTTCGGGCGGAAAAGTAGCCAAATAACTTTGCCAACCATTAACCGTTTCTTGCCAACGTTCCATAATTTGGTCGTAAGACATTGTTTGGCGATTAACATCACTAAGCACCACTTTGGGCGCTTTAAATTTCAGGGGTGTTTTTAACAAGACTTTCAATACATTGCTCAACACAAAAGAACGTATTTTTTGTATAAATGTAGATTGTCGCGCGGCTTTTTGGGTTACAAACTGCAAAGTACTGCTTTCTGCGAGCCAAATATGATGACAGACTTGCGCCAAATTCCATGTTTCGGCAGTAGGGTGTTGTGTGCGTTTTTCGGGTGATTGTGTGGCTACTGTTTGCCAGAATTTTTCGTGTACTTGACAAAGTTCTTGCCATTGTTGCTGTAATATGTCTTGCATTGGTACAATTGATTTAATGTAAAAACAAGGGACAAAGGTAAGCAACTTTATACAAAAAAATGTTTTTGGGTCAAAATAATTGCCAACTCCTTGCGAAATAGCTGCTACAACTCTTGTTATATGGAGTTATAGCCAGTCACTTTTGCTCCCAATTAGTAGTGCTACAGCCAAAAGTAATGTTTGAAACTGATTTAGCGCTAAAATTTTGTCTAAGTGTTTGGTAAAGTGTTAAATAGTCCGTACCTTTCAGCCCAAATTTTAACAAGACCGTTCATCTTTAACATGAATTTACACGAATATCAAGCCAAAGAACTATTCAGTCGTTATGGCATTAGTGTTCCACATGGCAAATTAGCCTACACACCCGACGAAGCTGTGAGCGCGATGGAACAATTGCAAGCCGAAACAGGCACCAATTGGGTGGTGGTCAAAGCACAAGTCCATGCAGGCGGACGCGGCAAAGGCGGTGGTGTGAAGTTGGCAAAAAACACGACCGAAGTGCGCGAAAAAGCAGGTGCTATTTTGGGAATGCACCTCATTACGCCACAAACAAGTGCGGAGGGTAAATTGGTTCGCAAAGTCTTAATTGCTGAAGATATGTATGTTCCAGGACCCAGCGAACCCAAAGAGTATTATCTTAGTATCTTGACCGACCGTGCCAAAGGCTGCAACGTTATTATCTATTCCACCGAAGGCGGCATGGACATCGAACATGTGGCAGAGGTGACACCACATTTGGTACACAAAGAATGGATAGACCCGACCGTAGGTTTGCAGGCTTTTCAGGCACGTCGTATTGCTACCAACTTAGGTTTGAGCGGCGAGGTGTATAAAAATATGCTTCCTTTTATTGCACAAGTCTACCAAGCTTTTGTGGGCGAAGATGCGTCGCTTATAGAAATAAATCCTGTACTAAAAACTTCTGACAACAGAATTGTGGCAGTTGACGGCAAGATGACCATCGACAATTCGGCTTTGTATCGTCATAAAGAAGTGGCTACTTGGCGCGACTTCGACGAAGAAGACCCTACCGAAGTGGAAGCAGGTAATTTTAACCTCAACTACGTCAATTTGGACGGCAATGTGGGTTGCATGGTCAACGGTGCGGGTTTAGCTATGGCAACGATGGACATCATTAAATTGGCAGGAGGATCGCCCGCCAACTTCTTAGACGTGGGAGGCAAAGCGAGTGCCGAAACAGTAGAAGCGGCTTTTCGTATCATTTTGAAAGATCCCAGCGTTAAAGCTATCCTTATCAATATTTTTGGTGGCATTGTGCGTTGTGACCGTATTGCGAACGGTGTGGTAGAAGCCTACAAAAAATTGGGCAATATCAATGTGCCAATCATCGTGCGCCTACAAGGTACTAATGCCGAATTAGCCAAACAAATTATTGACGAATCGGGTTTGCAGGTGCATTCTGCTATACTGCTCAAAGAAGCCGCCGAAAAAGTAGCTCAAGTATTGGCGCAATAAACAGCGATATAAATCCGCCCCATTGACTCAACCATCTGGCACAAAATAGGTGGTTGAGTGGGTTTTTTTGCCTTATTTTTCTCAAAAATAGCTATTTTTTCACTCATTCCAAATAACTTACACCTTAAACCTTTTTCAATTTTAAAAGTGTTAATTTCGATACATCATCAAAATCCAGAACCACGCAAAATCCAAGAAGTGGTTAGCTGTCTACAAGATGGCGGTATTATTATTTATCCAACTGATACAGTTTATGGTATTGGTTGCGACATTTTTAATCCCAAAGCTGTAGAGCGCGTGTGTCAGCTCAAAGGCATTGAGCCTGCTAAAAGTATGTTGTCATTTGTGTGCAACGACCTTA
Source organism: Chitinophagales bacterium (assembly GCA_016787295.1). Classification (GTDB taxonomy): domain Bacteria; phylum Bacteroidota; class Bacteroidia; order Chitinophagales; family UBA2359; genus JAEUUX01. The sequence goes on along the minus strand of JAEUUX010000134.1, from coordinate 615 downwards.
GCCATTTGTCGCGCTATACGCGCCATTTTGAACGCACCGTTTATCGGCTCATGAAAATGAACTTGCCCGGTGCTTTCACCTTTATTTTGCCCGCCTCTAACGAAGTACCTAAAATGTTTGTGTCAAAACGCAAAACGGTAGGTATTCGTGTACCGAAACATCCCGTTCCACAAGCTATTGTTACGCTATTGGAACGTCCTTTGTTGTCTGCGTCCTTGCCCATGAACCAAAGCGATGCACAATACTATACAGACCCCAGCGAAATTTATGAACAATTTGGCAAGTTGGTAGACATGGTCATCGACTCGGGACGTGGCGATGTACAGCCGTCTACGGTTGTCGATTGTTCAGACGGCGAAGGTTGGGAAGTGTTGCGTCAGGGCAAAGGCGAGTTGGTATTCTAATTTTGCATTGTGATACCAAACGAAAAATGCTCTTTTCGTTTTTTTCATAGTAGAAGCATGTTGTCTAAGCTAGGCTGTACAGAAAAAAGAAAAAAGTTCTCCGTACTTTTGCGCTGTGAAACAAACAAAAATAACAGAGAACCCGTCTGAAAGACGGGTCAAAGATAGTACAAATGTTTGGAAAAACAAAGCACTATCTCGTGGGTCAGAA
>JAEUUX010000132.1 GCA_016787295.1 Chitinophagales bacterium | reverse complement strand
GGCTTGGTCTTGGTCGTCTTCACCTATAACATCATTATTAGGCGTGCTATCTGTATCTGTTTCGTTCATGTCCGTAATTTCGGCATTGTTCAAGAAACTACCTTCGCTATTGGCTGTTACGGTAATATCTAACATCTTAGGAGCATCTGTTCCCAACATATTGCCCACATTCCATGTCAAAGTACTGCCACTTACCACCACATTAGTCGGGTCGGAACTGGATACAAAGGTTACACCTGCGGGTAAAACATCGGTTACAACCACACCCGTAGCATCTACACCATTGTCATTGGTCAATGTCAAGGTGAAAGTTACTGTACCGTTGAGAGCTACAATGGCGTTGCTTACTGTTTTGGTGAGGGATAAGTCGGGAAGCGGCGTAACACCGGGTTCTGTTATCGTTTGTGCGCACATCGCGGTACAACCATTATCGTCCGTAACTGTTACTGTATAGGTTCCCGAAGTCTTGCCACTAATGCTCGATGCTGTTTCACCACTACTCCACAAATATGTGTAAGGGCTTGTACCGCCTGTTGCATTGACACTTGCCGTACCGTCGCTGCCGCCATTGGTCGTTACATCGGTTTTGCTACAAACAACGCTCAATACTGTTGGCTCGTTAACGGTATATGATGTTACGGCTGTACATGTCGCACTTTCGGTAACGGTGACAGTGTAAGTACCCGCTGTTAAACCACTGATGCTTGCTGTCGTTTCGCCATTACTCCATAAATAAGTTACTGCACCTGCATTGCCGCTTGGTGTTGCGTTTGCTGTGCCGTCGCTGCCGCCATTGCAACTGACAGGAGTGCCTATTGCTGTCGCAGTGAGGTTACAGGCACAACTCACTGGCGCATCATAAGCATCTGCTAAAGTATGCGCACAAGCTGCATCTCCTACAAAAGTTGCCGATACATCAATACCTGTTGTGCCATTGCTGGTCAAACCTGTAACAGTATATGTGTCGGGACTTGTGCCGTCGGGCGTGAAAGTGTAATCGGTGCCGCCTACGTTGATGGTAATATCGCCTGTGGGTGGATTGGCATAAGTCACTGTTACATCAAGACTGTATGTATTGTTTGCTGGGTCGCAAGTGCTTGGAACGGCACTATCTATGGTGAGGGTGCAGGGCTGAACACAGCTTTCAACAACTGCACTCGTACTTCCTGTTACAATACAACTTCCGTCGGTAACAGTTACAGAATATGTACCAGAGGCTAATAAGGTTACGTTATTGATTGTGGGAGATGCTTCACTTGAAGTAAAGCCATTGGGACCGCTCCACGCATAGGTAGTACCCGTTCCTGTACTACTTAGCGTTAAATTTTCTCCCTCACAAACTGGATTAGCAGATACGGTAACATTTACATTACCTGCGGATAAAGTTGTTTCAACTGTTCGCTCAATACAGCCTGCAAGAGAGACATAACATCTGTATGTTCCATTATAAGTTGTTTGGTAAGCACCTGCTAGTGTTAGTGATGTAGAGGTTGAGAGGGTGGTCGAAACATCTGGCAATTTGACCCATCTGTATGTAAATTCGCCGCCATAAGGAATTATACTCATGGTATAGTTCATGTTACCGATACAAGGCAGCCCGTCACTTTCTATGGTCGGTGGTACTAACGGTTGCAATGATGCTTGCGTTGTAATTTTATTATCGCATTTATCTACCGACCTAAGTACGTACTCTGTTGTAAAAGGGTCTCCGCTTAGAGGCAAATCCCATGTGTAGGTATTACTATTAGTACCACTTATAGAGGTAGTCCAAGCTGTTGTGGCGGGGTCTGCATCTAAGACAGATTTTTTAATGATTTCGTAGGTAAATGGAGGTGCGCCATTTACCTCAATAATTGCCTTACCTGTTTGAAGTTGATTACCGCTCGCATCTTCACATAGCAGAACTGTTTTTCTAACTATTTCTTGTGCTACATTATCGCCCAAAATCGTGAGGGTTGTTGAGTCGCTAATATATTCGGCGGGGCAGTAAGCGGTGCTACCATTCCATGTTGTAGTCCATTTTACTAAATAATCGCCAGGCGGAACATTGGCAAATGCGCCTGAAGTATTACATCCAAATTGTGTGTTGGTGCCTGTATTTATTAAACAAAACGTTTTAGTACCAAAATTAACATTAGAATTAGCTAATGCTAAAACATTGGAAATATTTTGACCACAAAGGGCATCATTTGTTACAGTAATATTATTTGATATTGGCGGATAATTGGGGTACCCACCCGTTGGTACGGTAAAATCAAATGTTGATGTGCCACCACAAGTATTTGTCCAAGTAACGGTATAGGTATATCCTGGAACCAAGTTTGATACTACCACATTTACATTATTTGCACTACTAATCTGCGGTACTGCCCATACAGGACCGCCAGTAACACTTAGCGATGCCTCTATTCTGCCTGGTATATCTCCATGAATATCAGAAAGGAAAACCTGAGTAGTACCTTCTTGTGCGGAGCAAATCCAAGTTGGAGTAGTTGTTGCAGTAACTGGATCTCCTTGCCCGCTTGTGGGGGCTTGTACTATATACTGTCCAGTTCTGCCACAAGCATCTATCATATCAAAGGTAATAGGAAAATCGGCAAAGTTAAACCCTGTAAAAACATAGCCATTATTAACATTGATAGTGGTAGTCTGGTTGTTGTTCCCCGATGAAGTAGTAATGGTAAGATTTAAGGGGAGGGTCGTGTTGAGCGCTACATAATTCACAGAAAATGTTTGGTCTGCCCAAGTAGCTCCACAACTTTGTCCGTAAGATATGGAAGAGGAAGAGTTTACCTCAGGAAGGCTCGTAAAATGAATACAGTACTTCAAAACATTTCCACAAGGAGTTCTTATTATGGCAATTACATCTTGCTGAGGCATTACTAATAGATAATCTATTGAGTTGTCTGTCGGGCTTATGGTATAGGTTGCAATGGCAGGTCCAGCAGTTGTATCTGTTGAACAATTGAAAGACGTGCCTGTCAATGGTGAAACGGGTTCATAAAGCCGAATAACCGTCCCTGCAACATTAGCCCAACTAATCAAAACCCCATTTGCATCTTGCATACGTATATTTAATCCAGTTGTACTTAAACCATTTAGCGTTTCAGCACAAGGTCGCAAAACAAAATTTTCATTTACAGGTATAGTAACTGGTTGAGGCTGAGTAGCTATTGCATTGACATCTTTTGTACGCACTTCTCCACATGCGTCTAAGGCATAAAAACGATATATCCCAAATTCAGGGACAACTTCGTTATAGGACGTAGCAGATGTTGGTGTAGAATAACTTGGAGGCGAAACTGGTGTCCCATTTACAATTTTAACAAAATCGTATTGATAGGGACTTTTACCTCCTATTACATTACCTGTTAATTCTGCACCCAAGATAAAGTCCCCACATAAAGTACCTGGTACAACCTCCACAACATCAACAGAGTAGGCAGGATAGGTATTCGCAACAACAAAATTACTTGTAGTAGAGGCAGAACATCCATCGGTAACTTGTACTGTGTAGCTACCTGCCGTCAATGAATTGAATATACCAGTGGAATTGGAGGATGTAGGAAAGCCCGTAGGACCATCTGTAAGTTGGTACACAAGTCCTGTACCATCAGCACTTACAGTAGCAGAGCCGCTACTTGGGCAATCCGCAGCAATGGTGTTTACAGAATTGATGCCTAATGGGTCGCATTGGGAATATACATTTAAAGTAATAAAAAAATAGTTGACAAAAATAAAAAAATACTTTTTTTTCATGGATTTCTATTGTAAAAATAATTGTAATTTTTGGGGGTATGCTAAATATACAATATTTTGTATAATAGTTGTTGTAAAATGATTGATACTGAAAACTTGGGAGAAGCCAAAAAAGTAGAAAAATAGGCACTAAAGCACCTTTTAGGAGGCTTATATTCGTGGAAATAAATGATTAAGCACCCTATTTTGTCAAAGTATTGCACCTAAGTAGGCAAAAAACGAGTTAATTCCTTCTTTTTTTATGGGCATTTTCACCTTTTCTAATCTTTGTTAACACTTCTCCCAAGTTTTCAGATGGCACTATTAGCAGCAATAATATTAATTTTAAAGATAGCTACTTCCTAGCATGTTTAAATTTGTCTAAATTGTTTAAATCATTGCTAATAAACCTCAAATTTCGTACCAAATTAAATTTTCAAGCTTTTTTTATCACTACTTGCCTATGAATAAAAATCTCGATAGCTGGTTTCAAGTTATAAAACCAGCTATCGAGATTTTCATTATACAAACAACAATATGTCAGGTTTATTGTTGTTTCGTTAGCGCCACAGGCAAACACCTGATAGGCGGACAACTTGGTGTGCTACAGCTACCTGTGTCTGGTATGTCAACTTGTATTTTGCAGTTGGTATCGGTGAGGTCAGTAATGGTTATGGTAACTGTATTACCACTACCTGCACTGCCGTTTTGCAATTGGAAGGTTGTTGCTTGACCATAGCTGGCACTCGTAGGGGTTACGCTTCCGCTACTTACCGTTACAACATAATTGCTACCCAAAGTTGTTCCCATTGGGTTGAGGGTAAAGCTAATATAATCGTCGCTCGCATCAGTAGTTGTGCCATTGTTGTTGCACATTACATTTCCTAAGCCTGCGGCAGTGAGGTTGCATAAAGCTCCCGGCTCTTGGATAGTACTATTGCATATCGCTGTACAACCATTATCATCCGTAACTGTTACGGTATAGCTTCCCGAAGTCTTGCCACTAATGCTTGATGTCGTTTCGCCGCTATTCCACAAATATGTGTAGGGGCTTGTACCGCCCGTCGCATTGACACTTGCTGTACCGTCGCTGCCACCATTGGTCGTTACATCGGTTTTGGTGCATGTGATGTCCATCAATGGAGGTTGTGTTACATCATAAATAGCTACGGCTGTACAGGTCGCACTTTCGGTAACGGTGACGGTGTAAGTTCCTACCGTTAAACCGCTGATGCTTGATGTCGTTTCGCCATTATTCCATAAATAAGTTACAGAACTAAGATTACCGCTTGCTGTTGCGCTTGCTGTGCCATCGCTGCCGCCATTGCAACTGACCGGAGTACCTGTCGCTGTGGCTGATAAATTACAGCCCGGCTCTTGGATAGTGCTATTGCATATCGCTGTACAACCATTATCATCCGTAACTGTTACTGTATAGGTTCCCGAAGTCTTGCCACTAATGCTTGATGTCGTTTCTCCGCTATTCCACAAATATGTGTATGGGCTTGTACCTCCCGTCGCATTCACGCTTGCTGTACCGTCGCTGCCACCATTGGTTGTTACATCTGTTTTGCTACAAACAATGCTCAATGCCGTTGGCTCGTTAACGGTGTATGATGTTACGGCTGTACATGTTGCACTTTCGGTAACAGTGACGGTGTAAGTCCCCGCTGTTAAACCGTTAATGCTTGATGTCGTTTCGCCATTATTCCATAAATAAGTTACAGAACTAAGATTGCCGCTTGGCGTTGCGCTTGCTGTGCCATCGTTACCGCCATTGCAACTAACGGGTGTGCCTGTTGCTGTGGCTGATAAATTACAGCCCGGCTCGTTGATGGTGCTATTGCATATCGCCGTACAACCATTATCGTCCGTAACTGTTACGGTATAGCTTCCCGAAGGCTTGCCACTAATGCTCGATGTCGTTTCGCCGCTATTCCACAAATATGTGTAGGGGCTGGTGCCACCTGTCGCATTCACGCTTGCTGTACCGTCGCTGCCACCATTGGTTGTTACATCGGTTTTGGTGCATGTGATGTCCATCAATGGAGGTTGTGTTACATCGTAAATAGCTACGGCTGTACAGGTCGCACTTTCGGTGACGGTGACGGTGTAAGTACCCGCTGTTAAACCGTTGATGCTTGATGTCGTTTCGCCATTATTCCATAGATAAGTTACAGAACTAAGATTGCCGCTTGGCGTTGCGTTTGCTGTGCCGTCGCTGCCGCCATTGCAACTGACCGGTGTGCCTGTTGCTGTGGCTGATAAATTACAGCCCGGCTCTTGGATAGTACTATTGCATATCGCTGCACAACCATTATCGTCTGTAACTGTTACTGTATAGCTTCCCGAAGTCTTGCCACTAATGCTCGATGTCGTTTCGCCACTACTCCACAAATATGTGTAGGGGCTTGTGCCGCCCGTCGCATTCACGCTTGCTGTACCATCGCTGCCACCATTGGTCGTTACATCGGTTTGGGTGCATGTGATGTCCATCAATGGAGGTTGTGTTACATCGTAAATAGCTACGGCTGTACATGTCGCACTTTCGGTAACGGTGACGGTGTAAGTACCCGCTGTTAAACCACTGATGCTTGCTGTCGTTTCGCCATTACTCCATAAATAAGTTACAGAACTAAGATTGCCGCTTGCTGTTGCGTTTGCTGTGCCGTTGCTGCCGCCATTGCAACTGACTGGTGTGCCTGTTGCCGTGGCAGTGAGGTTGCAACTACAACTCGCTGGTGCATTATAAGCATCTGCTAAAGTATGCGTACAAGATGCATCTCCTACAAAAGTTGCCGATACATCAATACCTGTTGTGCCATTGCTGGTCAAACCTGTAACAGTATATGTGTCAGGACTTGTGCCGTCGGGCGTGAAGGTGTAATCCGTGCCGCCTACGTTTATTGTAATATCGCCTGTGGGTTGATTAGTGTAACTAACTGTAACAGCCAAGTTATAGGTATTGGTAATCGGATTACAAGTGCTGGGAATAGCACTGTCAACCGTTAAAGAACAAACAGGGCAGGCAACAATGACAATATCTCCACAGGCTTGTCTTTGGCACGTGCCATCAGAAATCATGGCGGAATATGTGCCTATCTCTGTCGCTGCAAATGTTGCTCCGCTTGCGCCACTAATAACGGTATTGTCTTTATACCAAGTTACTGCACCACTACCCACCAAATAAGCAGGTACGCTAAGGTCAATAGTATCACCTAAGCATAGCTCCATAGGTGTTGGAGCAACCACATCGAACGTTCTTGGCGGTTGGTATGTTTCGGGATAACTTACAGTATTGTTACTTTGTATCAACATTGGTGCAGCATATCCGAAATAAACGTCCATCGATTCAGTAGCAGTAATTGTGTATGTGCCAGTAGGTACTGTTGAGGGTATGGCATATGTGATAACAAAGGTAATATCAGGTATGGGATAACTTTTGGGACATGTGCCTGTGACACAAGGACCTGAAACTGAAGTATCCCCACAAGTACAAGCATTATGTTCGCCATCGCCACAAAAAGCGAGTGTAGCAGGATTAGTACCTGCTGTTGTTCCCAAAGACTCATTGTCGGCATCAACAACATCGGCTACTTGCACCGTTACGGTACCACCATTGCTAGTTGCTATTTGCCCAATAGTGCCATTGTCGCGTATATCGGAGAACCAAATAGTATCTATGCTACCCAAATTGATTTGGTATTGGAGGTCTTGCAAGAAAATTTCTAATCCTGGGCATTGTGTGTTTGGGTCACCCGAATATATGCGGGTGGTGAGGCTAAATGTGAGTACATCATTAGCACTTAGGCTTGTCGTGCTTAGATTCGATATATCTATATTATAGTGTGTTGTTGGGATTTGAGCCTTTGCATTTAATGAAAAAAACAAATAAAGAGATATAGTGCATAATAATGAATTTATTTTGTTGGTAAAAATCATGTTTTTTTTTATTTTTAGATTAAAATAAAGCAATTTAAAAATTAAACTAGTTAGTTCGTTTGCTTGCGCTAATAGGGACACAACCTGTAGGGCATTTGTAGCCGCCATCTATGGTAGGATTATCCTTATCAGTTCCTGTGCCATTGATATTAATGGCAAAAGTGGCACTATTACCTGTTATAGTATTAGCATCACTATTGTCATCAATAGCAGCAGTGGGGTTTTGTGCGGTCAAAACATGATTATTATTGGTAGTAGGGAAATGAATATAATAGTTACCGCTTGTGGTAATAATGAAATTGTAATAGCCTGGATTATTGCTGCCATCGTTAGCGGTAATGGTACTTTCAAGCATTGTATTGGTATCGGCATTCCACAATTCAATGGTTACACCATTAATGCCTGCGGTGGTGGGTTCATTGTTCAATCCATCTGAATTGGCATCAAACCAAACATAATTGCCCACCGAACCAACAGCAAGAGCTGTTCTAAAACCCATATCCAAAGTATGGTCGTTTTTGCCATAATCACTAGTGGTATAGGCAATTTCCGCATTGCCGCTTACTAAGGAAGCATCGCTGTCGCGCAAATCGCCATTGGTTGTGCCATCAGCGTTGGCATTGGTTAGACTCTGACCACTTGGAAATGCGCTACTTTGTACGCGAACGGTATAGGCAGTGTTTGGTTTTAGCCCACCTGTAGTATTGCTGTCGTTGAAATACCATTGTCCGCCATTAGCTGTGGTGGTTGTGCCTACTTGGGTTGAACCTTCAAACAATAGTACCGTAATGCCGTCAATACCTGCTTCGTTGGCATCTTGCACGCCATCGCTGTCAGTATCTGTCCATACGCGGTTGCCTATTTCGAGGGGGGGTGGGGAAGCCATTAATTCCACATCTCCTAAACCATTCGTCTTACGAAAAACGGGCACAGGTTGTCCCGGAGGACTTGAATAGTCTCTATAAATACCATTTCCCTGCTCGCCGTTTCCTATTGCATATTGCTTGGTAGCTTCAGTCACGAACAAGGTATATCCTGCATCAGAACCTGCTTGAGCAGTTACCACGATGCTTTGCTCTGGGGCATAAATTGCTAATGCTCCCATAGGGTCTCCTGTTGGGTGTCCATTATCTTGTTCATAATAAGTAATGTTATTGTAACCTGAAGCACCACCACAAGAGCCGTTGTTTTCAATTACCCAACTATTCCCTGACTTACATGCTTTCCAATATCTTGCTCCTGAACCGTCAGTAGCGTAGTACCCTGGTATATCCGTAATACCATCTGGAAATTTTGTACCATCTTGTCCTGGATATAGATCTTTGCGTAGGTCACGAGTACCTATTATCATATCACCATTCAAAAACTCTATATCCGAAATAACCACTTTCATTGCATTATCTAAGTTATTCCAATTACCACCATCTGCAAGCCATTTCGTCTGATTTTTCCAAGGAAGATACCCGTAATTGAAAAAATTATTCACTTTTTGAAGATATGTGTAAGTGGCATCATTTCCATTTAGCTGAAAATTAAGTACTGGCGTAGTTGAAAACCCCGTTCCGGGTGTAAATTCAAATACAAATCCTTGATGATGAGGATTAATTCTATCATCATTGGGCCATTCAATAATTTCCGACTCTGCCGAACATATAATACCCACATACACTTTTTCGCGATAGTATTTCACAGCAAATGGGCGCAAGTCGGTTTCGTTATCGCTTGTCGGTCCTGTCCAAGCAGGACCTCCTGAAATTCCCGGTATTGTATGCGAACTAAGTACCGCTCCTGTGGAAGTATTGATAACATACAGTTTTCTATTATAGAGATTCATTGCGAAAAGTTGAGTTCCATCATCGGAAATATCTATATCTCCCCACGACATTTTCCCAACTTCCCACCAAGCAGGGTCACTCAAAAAGTTAGTGCTTGTATTGGGGTGTGGATTAGTTCCAATTTCAGAGGCGGGTAAATCCAACAACACAGATACCAGTCCAGAACTGTTGATTTTATAAATAGCCCCCGGAGAACCATTTGCTCCTATATTGCCTAAACCAAATCCCGAGTAACGTTTTAAAAAAGCAGAGAAATATCTATCTCCATTTTGCTTATTATACGCCTGACCATACACACTCCCCACCTGACCATGAGTGGCTAAGGTTGTATAAACAGGTTGTGGAAATGGATTAATTCGTTGATTGTAAGGAGCTGCCCGTACTACCGCCGAATCGGGGTATTCTCCATTCGGAGCTCCCCATATAAATGTCGGTACAACTACAGTGGGGTTAGGTTGCGAATAATCCGCTGGATAGTTTACCGCAAAATTGACACCGCTGACAGGAGCAGTGACAAATTGCACACTCGTACCACCCGCAAAAGAGGAGTAATCACCTATTTGCAATCCAGTAAATTCTATGCGCAAGGTTCCACTAACATTAGGTATCGTATAAGTACCGTCGGCAGCAGAAGTCGCTGTACCTACTGAGGTTCCTGCTGCATCATATGCAGTAATGACAACTCCTATCAAGCCCACTTCATTTAAAGGACTTGTATTGTCTTTCGTGCCATTACTGTTAAAGTCGCGAAACACCGTACCTGACACTTGAGCGTAGATAGAAACCGAAGAAAAAGCTAATATTAGTGACAACAATATTAGCTTTTTCAAAAAATAGCTGTTTCTTAGCATGAAATTTGTCTTAAGTTGTTTAAATCATTACCGATAAACGTCAAATTTCATACCAAATTAAATTTTTAAGTTTTTTCTTGAACATACCCCTAAACCATTAGACAGAAAAAGCAAAAATAACGCTAACATAGTGGCAAAATGATGTTATTTGACCTAATATTGCCAGTATTACGTCACTAAACTGTCCAATGAAAATAACTGTTTTTTTTAGAGACACGCTTTTTTGCTACTTGCCTATAGATAAAAATCTCGATTGTTGGTTTTATAGATTGAAACCAACAATCGAGATTTTTATTATACAAACAACAATATGTCAGGTTTATTGTTTTGTTACTGTTATAGGAATACACTTAGCTGGCGGACAACTTGGTGTGCTACAACTACCTGTGTCTGGTATGTCAACTTGTATTTTGCAGTTGGTATCGGTGAGATCAGTAATGGTTATGGTAACTGTATTACCACTTCCCGCACTGCCATTTTGCAATTGGAAGGTTGTTGCTTGACCATAGCTGGCACTCGTAGGGGTTACGCTTCCACTACTTACCGTTACAACATAATTGCTACCCAAAGTTGTTCCCGTTGGGTTGAGGGTAAAGCTAATGTAATCGTCGCTCGCATCAGCAGTCGTGCCATTGTTGTTGCACATTACATTTCCTAAACCTGCGGCAGTGAGATTACATAAAGCTCCCGGCTCGTTGATGGTGCTATTGCACATTGCTGTACAACCATTATCGTCCGTAACTGTTACTGTATAGGTTCCCGAAGTCTTGCCACTAATGCTCGATGTCGTTTCTCCGCTACTCCACAAATATGTGTAGGGGCTTGTACCGCCTGTCGCATTCACGCTTGCCGTACCGTCACTGCCACCATTGGTCGTTACGTCGGTTTTGGTGCATGTGATGTCCATCAATGGAGGTTGTGTTACATCATAAATAGCTACGGCTGTACATGTCGCACTTTCGGTAACGGTGACGGTGTAAGTCCCCGCTGTTAAACCGCTGATGCTTGATGTCGTTTCGCCATTACTCCATAAATAAGTTACAGAACTAAGATTACCGCTTGGCGTTGCACTCGCTGTGCCATCGTTACCGCCATTGCAACTGACTGGAGTACCTGTCGCTGTGGCAGTGAGATTACAAGTAATAATAGGACAGTTGGGCAAACTATAGGTGTCGCTATCAGTACAAGCAGTAGTGGTTTCAAATATCGCTGTAATGGGTAGATTTGTACTGCCATCTGTTGGCACCAGCATACTTATTGTTTGTGGCGATGATGCTCCACCGCTAACATTGACCGTTTGGCTATAAGCACCTGCCGTAACAATAATATCTTCGCCCGAAGGGGCATTAGTCCATGCTACATCTGCTGTGAGGGTTGCAGTACAAGACTCTCCTGTCAAATTGGAGTAAATACTATATTGTGTATGGGGTGAGTTGTTGTTAGGGTCAGTAGTACCCGTAAAACTAAACTGAACTTGTGACAAGGGTACGTCAGGGGTAAGCATGGCAAAGTTGCGCTCGCCATTGGCATTGACAGTTGAATATATAACACCTGTAGCGGCGTTCCAAGTTGCAGGGGCAGCATCAATAGGAGATGTGAGGTCTCCTGTATCGAATGTCCAACCCGAAAAATCGGTTATCGTGTTGCCATTTGCATCAATAGCTGTAATGGTAATAGTATCGTCCCAATCCACATCAAACATTAATAAATTGATATTAGAAACAGGCTGGTCAAAATTGTAGGTTAGTGTTCCTGTTTGTGTTGCGGCTATTTTGTTGCGCAAACCAGGCACGGAAGTACCTGTAAAGCCCAAAGATGTATAATCTGTTGATATAGTATTACCTTGTGCCACGTCTAACTCACGGAAATCGGGTGTTAGCGTATTACCACTACCAGTATAGGAATAGGAAATATCTACGGTGCCTTGACCAGGCAAAGGCACATCGTTATAGGTGCCACTTGTGCCAAATGTAACACCATCGCTCAACAAATTGGATAAACCGCTTACATCTAAATACCCTGAAGTAGATGTACAATTACAAGAACCTACTTGCACATTAGATAAGGTTAAGGAACAGGGAATACAACTCGCTGGTGCATTATAAGCATCTACTAAAGTATGCGTACAAGCCGCATCTCCTACAAAAGTGGCGGATACATCAATACCTGTTGTGCCGTTGCTGGTCAAACCTGTAACAGTGTAGGTGTCTGGACTTGTTCCGTCGGGGGTGAAGGTGTAATCCGTACCGCCTACGTTTATCGTAATATCGCCGCTTGGGGGATTGGCATAAGTCACTGCTACGGCAAGACTGTATGTATTGTCTGCGGGGTTGCAAGCGGTTGGCACGGCGCTATCTACGGTGACAGAACAAGGTAAAGAACATGTAGGTAAATTATACTGAACTGTATCTACACATGCGCACGAGCCATTTAAATTTGCAGATAATACATTGTTGGTGCTACCATCGCCAGGAAGCGTAAATTGTAAAGTAGTTGGAGATGTTGCTGTGCTTAAATCAATATTTTGTGAAAGACTTCCGCTTGCAACTGTAATTGTTCCACTAGTTGGAGCATTAGATGACCAATCTACTGTTACATCTACCGTTACATCAGTTCCTGAGCAAGCACTAACATTAGCACTAGTTATTTGAACGGGACAAGTGGAATTATAGCCATAACTAATGCCATCTAAACCGTAACGACTACCTGTATTGGGAAAAATAGTTACTGAACTTATTTGTAAGTTTGGTGGTGCCACTATGCCTAAAAATTCTTGACAAGCACAATTATCTAAGGTATGATCAATACCAAAGGTGCAACTTGAACCATCTGAGAAAACAACAGTAACATCTGAAATTTTGCTATCATCGTCTAAGTCTAAAATATAGAAACCTACATAATCAACAGGTACTTCAAAAGTCAAACGCGAATCGTCTCCTTCATTAGTATTTAATGTTGCAGATACCATTGGCGTAACATTGCCAATAGATGGCGAACTCGCAACATCATCAGTCGTTGTTATTGCACCACCATTTAAGTTTGCCCATGTTACGCTAAATCCAGAAGATCCTAATGGTGTATTACTAATATCAACACCCAAAGCGTAGCTCTCAAAATCCAAAATGTAATCAGGCACCTCATGAATGGCATCTTGCCATGTACTATATACACTAGTATTTTGAGATGTAGAAGTTGCTTTATAATGTTGGAAACATACACACGAACTCATACAACTCGCTGGTGCATCATAAGCATCTACTAAGGTATGCGTACAAGCTGCATCTCCTACAAAAGTTGCTGATACATCAATAGCAGTTGCGCCATTGCTGGTCAAACCTGTAACAGTATAGGTATCGGGGCTGGTACCGTCGGGCGTGAAAGTGTAATCCGTACCGCCTACGTTTATTGTAATATCGCCACTTGGTGGATTGGCATAAGTTACCGTTACAGCAAGACTGTATGTATTGTCTGCGGGGTTGCAAGCGGTTGGTACGGCGCTATCTACGGTGAGGGTGCAAGGTTGAGTACAACAAGAACCAAATACTGGATTATCAAAAGCTACTCCATTAGAAGTATTGCCATTGATAGAATAGTTGGGTGTAATAGTAATATTTTGTGTGGTATGGAAAGTAATAGTAACCAACTGCCAATTTAGGGTACTCCAATCCAATGTTTGAGAATTAGCATCGGTGAAGGGGTTGCCATTCATATCTAATGGATTACTATTAGCCTGCAATGTTGTAACAACTTGTGTCACTCCATAAGGACCATCTACAAAAGAGTTCACTGTTCCACCTCCATTGTTGTCTATAACAATATACTGCTCATTGCCAGCATTAGTTACTATATCAAATGACATGGTTTGCGCCGCAGTAGGATTATTTGGGTCAAAAGATGCAGCCCATACAGACATGGTATAACATTGGTCGGTATTTAAACTGACAGTAGGAATTGGATAAAGGCATACCGATGTTCCATAAGAGGGATCCACCCAAACTATGCTACAACTGCCATCAGGACCACCGCCCGCATTTTGTACATTCACCCACTTTGCTTTATTTACCCACCAATCGGAAATAGATGAACCATTATTATCAATTAACATGTAAGGGCTACCCACAAATGTTCCAGTAGGCGTGAAATTCCCGTTTTCTAATGTCGAGTTTACTAAAGTATTGTTGGCACATGTTCCTGGGTTAGATACGGTTGGACAAACTACATTGCAACTCACCGGAGCATTATAAGCATCTACTAAGTTATGCGTACAAGTTGCATCTCCTACAAAAGTGGCGGATACATCAATACCTGTTGTGCCGTTGCTGGTCAAACCTGTAACAGTGTAGGTGTCTGGACTTGTTCCGTCGGGGGTGAAGGTATAATTTGTACCGCCTACGTTGATGGTCATGTTGCCTGTGGGTGGGTTGCTGTACGATACACTAACCGCCAAATCGTAGGTGTTGGTGGCGGGGTTACAGGCGGTTGGTACGGCACTATCTACTGTGAGGGTGCAGCATTCTACTATTTCTGCAAAATTAGATTCTAATACTGTCATCATACAACCGGGAGTTCCTGAGCAAAGTTGAACATGGAAATGTCGCCCTACTGGTGGATTAGCAATTACATAATTCAAATCACCAGCATACGGAACAGTATACATCGCTTCCACTACCCCGCCGCCGCTATAACCAACAAACTGTTTAATAATCCATACCATATTGATAGGTGAAACGGAAGGTGGGGTATTAAGAGTCGCATGTATGGTGATAGGTTGTCCCGCAGTATAACACAGAGGAGTTGGGCTTGTGACGCTTATATTACCTCCTGTTTGACCCAAAGACGCACTAAAATCACAAACAGTATATCCTACATCTAATGTATTATTAACTTCACAATTCGCTAAGGTAATGATAGGTGTCCATGTTTCATTTACGCCTAAATAACCATCTGAATTGCCATCGGTTAATGGTGTATCATTAACAATTGTAACAAAGGCTGGTCCCAGCGTTGGAGCGGTCAGAGGAAATTTCAATTTATAGTTGCCAGCAGTAAGGTTTTGGAACGAATAATAGCCCGGATTTCCGCTACCATCATTAGCCGTAGTGGTTGAGGATTGTAACAAAAAATTGCCTGCTCCATCATCTTTGTAAAGTTCTACTGTAATGCTGTTTAGTCCGTTACTTGCTCCATCGTTTTGTAATCCGTCTTTGTTAATATCGTTCCATACATAGTTGCCTATTGTTCCATTACAATTACAACTCGCTGGTGCATCATAAGCATCTACTAAGTTATGCGTACAAGTTGCATCTCCTACAAAAGTGGCGGATACATCAATGTCTTGTGTGCCGTTGCTGGTCAAACCTGTAATAGTGTAGGTGTCTGGACTTGTTCCGTCGGGGGTGAAGGTGTAATTTGTACCGCCTACGTTGATGATAATATCACCGCTAGGCTGGTTACTATACGACACTGTTACATCAAGGCTGTAGGCGTTGGTGGCGGGGTTGCAGGCGGTGGGAATAGCGTTTATAGTTACAAGAGAACACCCAATTGGCAAGCATGAAGCCCACATAGCTGAACCTTCAAAATCTGCATCAATGGGCAAACCAAGGGTGCCTGGTATGAATGTACTTACAATGGTATTAGCCCCTAATCCAGAAGTAATATCAATTATATTATGGCCTTCATTATCAACACCTAGTAATTTATTGTTGATAGGATCCCATACAATAGTTTCTATATCGGTAGTGCCGGGCAAACCTCCCATTATATTGCCATCATAAATTGCGATAATGGCTCCTGTTGTTTTACTGACAGTATAAACTTCTTCATCAGTACCATCAATCGTATATAGGTTACCAAATTCATCAAGTTCCATACCATCTACATATTTATTATCTTCTCCCATACCTGTAATTGGTCCTAATATGGTTGCCGTAGTTGCTAATAAAGGATTGGGATTCAAAGCCCCCAAATTAACATAGTTTAGTATATCTGTTTGTGTGTCTAAATTTTCTCCTGTTCCAACTGGGTCGGCAAGGTATAGCCTATTAGTGCTTGGATCGTAAGTAAGTGCTTCTGGCACGACAGTAGCCGAATTGGTAGTTTTAATATGTCCTTCTAATGTTAGAACAATATTACCAATGTTCGCCTTTGCTTGGTTTAAATTGTAGGAGAAAAGAGCTATAGTGCCACTTGCTCCGTCGGCAGGAGCTCCTTGTGATATTTTAATTCTGCCCGCCAAGGTAAAATAGGCTTTTCCTGTTTGTGGGTTAACGGCAAACGACTCCATATCGGGCGAACTAATGTTGTAAAACTCATACGTGCCGGCAAACCCCGGAACTTGGTACTTCATTCTGCCATAGTCTGTGGCAGAGGAAGTGGGGTTGTTATAATCTTCAAACGACCATAAATGAATGCGGGTGGCATCTTCATCTACTACCCATAAAACAGGCACTGCCGGTGGTGTAAAACAGTTGCTTGCCATTACAACGATAGTGTATGGTATAACCGTTTGACAACCAGCAGCATCCGCTACTGTTATGTCAAAAATAGATGTTCCTGCAAAGTAAGTAGTTCCAGATAACGAGGCTGTAGTACTTGTGAGTAGGTTAAGTGTTACGCCAGCCGGCAATGTACCGCTACTTATACTCCATGTATAGGGTGATACTCCTCCCGACACACTTAGGGTTTGTGCATAAGAGCCACCTTGTATTCCGTTGGGCAAAGAACTTGGCATTATATTAATAGGGCATAATGGTTCTACTGTCTTGTCTAAACCATGGTTCTTCAGCCCATAGTTGATAGAATATAGCATTTCAGCATTGTTTTTTCTGGCATTTCTATTGAAATCACGAAAATCCATGCCTGACAATTGAGTATAACATCCCCCAAATAAAGTCATTATTAGTAATGAAAATACCATTTTTTTTTTAAAAAAGTTATTGTTTTTCATGAGCAAATTATTTTTTAAATTTTCAGCAAATTTTATGCCAAATTAGGTTTTCAATCTTTTTTATCACTTCTTGCCTCTTTTCGCTAAAAAATATTGACAAAAAACAAATTGAAATACTTAGTTCAAAGCCCCATTTTACGCCTCAAATACGTGAAAATAATGCGTAGAACGGTGAGATAGAGTCACTTTTGACTTATTTTTGTTGTAATATGGTTTCACAATACAACATATCGTTTAGCAAGTCTACTCATCCGAGTAAAAAAGAAATCCTTTATACTAAATGTAGCCTAAAAATACACGAATCTTTTTTTCGAGTTAATTTTTTAGCGAAAGGCCATTTGCCTATAGATAAAAATCTCGATTGCTGGTTTCAAGTTATAAAACCAGCAATCGAGATTTTCATTATACAAACAACAATATGTCAGGTTTATTGTTGTTTCGTTAGCTCCACAGGCAGACATTTAACAGGCGGACAACTTGGTGTGCTACAACTACCTGTGTCTGGTATGTCAACTTGTATTTTGCAGTTGGTATCGGTGAGGTCAGTAATGGTTATGGTAACTGTATTACCACTTCCCGCACTGCCGTTTTGCAATTGGAAAGTTGTTGCTTGACCATAGCTGGCACTCGTAGGGGTT
>JAEUUX010000111.1 GCA_016787295.1 Chitinophagales bacterium | reverse complement strand
GTGCTATAATTGGCTCTAAAAGTGTTTGTCATACAAAAGCAAATTTTATGAATGATTGTCAAAACGGTACTTTTGTTAGCAAAGATAGAAAACATTTGCCAAAAATAATCATCTTCTGTTCATTTTCTTTGTATTTTTTTGTTGATATTTTTACAAAGGCTCGAAATCGCTCAAAAATTACCAACAAATCTAAAAATAACACCCATATACCCATCAAAATGACCTCCGTGCTAAACCCTTACGAGCATTTTGGTAAAGCCGATGACCTCCTAATAGGTTGTTTGGGTTAGCCCCGTTGGGATTTATTTGCTCAAATTTTTTTAGTGTTTCTACCGTTGTTATTTCTGTCATAACACTTAATGTTGTTGTCACAATAATCCAATAATAAACACCGTTTTCCCTCCAAAAAAACACAAACCCAT
The DNA here is from genome assembly GCA_016787295.1 of Chitinophagales bacterium. Lineage (GTDB taxonomy): Bacteria > Bacteroidota > Bacteroidia > Chitinophagales > UBA2359 > JAEUUX01. The sequence goes on along the minus strand of JAEUUX010000111.1, from coordinate 1,422 downwards.
GCAACCCTTTCCGCCCCTTATGCGTCTTATTACAAAAAAAACAAAAAATATCGCAAAAAAACGCACACCCACACAATAAACCAATAATAAACAGCATTTTGTAGGCACTATTGTCATCTATTTTGTCGTTTGTGTCCGCATTTTTTATTTTTTGCCAGCACTTTTGTCGTTTGTGTCCGCACTTTTGTCAAAAAAACCTATCAAAATACTACGAGATATTCTTTAATTTTCAAAATTTTTAGGCTATGAGTAAATTTATTGTTGTTACTGATCTTGATAAACGTTCAGAACCTGAAATTCTCGAACGCGCCCAATTAATGGCAACCGGCATAGAAAGTAATGCCGACGCGCTGCCCAAAGTTCCTGCTACTCCCGAATCTTTGCGAGAGAATGTAGCTATTGTTAATGACTGCCGAATTAGCGCCGGTGAGCTGCGTGCCAAAGCCAGCGAATTGGAGCAAAAAGGTAAAGACGCAATGGAACGGCTGAAAACCGACATGAAGGCGGTGGCGGCTTATGTGGAACAAGTGGTTAACAAAACGCAAGATGTTTCAATAGTGCCAAAATTAGCTTTGAAAACACGCGACAAAAGTAGTACAACCAATGCACTTAGCTCAATTGTTCCGCAATCTATTAGTTTACGCGAAGTTCCCTACACACGCGAGACCTTAGAATTGAAGTTTAAATCGGTCAAAGATGCCAAAGGTTATGGCATCATTTGGGCGTATGGCAATACTTCTCCTGACAGTTGGTCAAAACAAGCGATGAAAGTTGTGACGAGTGCGCGCAACGTTGTTTTGACAGGACTCGAATCGGGAAAAACGATTTGGGTACGCGTGAAATCCTACAATGCCAACAATGTTGAGAGTGATTGGAGTGATGTTGTCAGCCGTGTTGTGCCGTAGTAGTGCTAATCTATATTAAAATTTTGTTGGAATTTAGTGGTATCAAAAGTTCAAAACAAAAAAATCCCCCCAAAACAATGTTTTGGGGGGATTTTTTATAGTTTGGGGAATAAAAAAACTAAGTTGTTCTTTATTTTGATAACGACATTATTAAGTGGTATTTCTGAAAATAGCAACGATAAGAAAGTATTCAAATAAACCCTGAAAGGGTGATAGGTTTATAGCAAAAAAACGGAGCAAAAAAAGGTATAAACCCCGACGGGGTGAAATGTGTCATGTTTTGTCGAATAATGTGTCACCCTGTCGGGGTTTATGTTAATTATTCTATTATTTTGAGGCTATAAACTTGTCACCCCGTTGGGGTTATTATTGTTTTTATACTGAATTGAATACAGTATTCGGATTTTGTAAAATGTTGACAGGCTAATAATTGCGGTCACAAAAAACGCACATCTGCCTACACTATTTTCGTCACCCGAAATAGTGCTGTTTCGGTCGTTGAGGCATGAAAGTCACG
>JAEUUX010000033.1 GCA_016787295.1 Chitinophagales bacterium | reverse complement strand
AAACCTAAAAAGTCTATTGTTCCGAATGGCGAAGCGCGTTAGGGATTGTAAGGGCAGCCGTTAGGCTGGTGCTTGCACCGAAGCAAAGCGAAGCCCTGTAAAGCCCGACCCGCAGGGAAACGCCCAAAATAATATGCTTTTGAGAGAAAAATGAAACGCTATTAGGTAACTAATTTTGAGGTTTGCACTCAAATTGACCAAAAAAACCGTACCTTTGCCCCCACAAAAATACCTAATACCATGCACTATATTCTTACCGGTGCTACACGCGGCATAGGATACGCTACCTTGTTGGCTTTGGCACAACAACCCGAACACCGCATTGTAGCCTTAGTGCGACAACCCGCTACCTTAGCAGCCATACAAGAAGCCTATCCCAACATAAAAGCTATTGCCATTGACCTTGCTGCCCCTAAAACTAATTTTGTTCCTGCCTTGGAGCAAGCTATGCGGTTTTTAGACCACAAAGTAGGTGTTTTAATCAACAATGCAGCCACTTTGTGTAACAAAAATTTTCTCGACCTACAGCCCGAAGATATTGCCGAAAGTTTTGCGATTAACTTCAATAGCATCGTCTATCTGATACAAATCCTACAACCTTATTTTACAACACCTTCCCACATTGTCAATATCGGAAGCATGGGCGGTTTTCAGGGTAGCCAACGCTTTGGGGGTTTATCACTCTATACTGCTACCAAAGCTGCATTGGGAAACCTAAGCGAGTCGTTGGCAGTAGAGTTAGAACAGTATGACATCAAAGTCAACTGTTTGGCATTGGGAGCAGTGCAAACAGATATGTTACAAGCGGCTTTTCCTGATTACAACACTGAACAAACGCCTCAAAAAATGGCACAATTCATTGCCGATTTTGCTACCAAAGGACATCAATTTTTTAACGGAAAATCATACCCGTATCTACCCAAACTCCTTAAAAATTATGGCATCTACCCACAAAAATCTCTCCTTATATGATCCTTCTGTCGTTCCGTCGGGAGAAAACAAACACTTTGGCATCGTGGTATCGGACTACAATTCCGACATTACATATTCCCTATTATCTGCCTGTATCGAAACACTGCAAGACCACCAAGTAGCCGAAAAAGATATTACTGTTTGGCATGTGCCGGGGGCTTTTGAACTCCCCTTAGCCGCTCAAAAAATGGTGGAAGATACACCCGAAATCAATGCGGTTATTTGTATTGGCTGTGTCATTACTGGCGAAACAAAACACGACGACTACATCAACCAAGCCGTAGCACAAGCTATCATGCAATTGGGAATGTCATACTCCTTGCCTATCGTCTTTGGCGTACTAACACCCCGTACATATGAACAAGCCCTCGCCCGAGCAGGTGGCGAACATGGTAATAAAGGCATAGAAGCGGCTATCTCTGCTTTGCGAATGGCAGAACTTATGGGAGGAAATTTGTTTTGAGAGCGAGGTGACGTACTGCCCAAACACTAAACCATAACTAAGCTATTCTTGTAATACCCAAAATAGCAAAAAATCATTTGCCTCAATACTGCAAAAAAAAGCACACCTTACAATTGTTATTGATTGTAAGGTGTGCTTTTTTGTGAAAACACTTTCAGGTTTTTCAATAGAAGAAGCAATGTTTTGTGGGCAAGTGATTTTTTATTCAGCCAACGAAATTATATTCCCTCCAAAAACGCTCCCACCAACGAACTTGCAGCCGTTATGACAAAGAATAGCAAACTAAAAGCAACCGCTTGTTCCGATTCGATAGGCAGATAGGCATAGCCCAACAACATGACCAACTCCCGCATACCAACACCACCAATCGTAAGCGGTAGAATGGCAGCAATGGACGACAACAAGAACAGCAAAAGATAGTCCATATAATTGTGTTGTACTTGCAATGCCCACAAAATACACAAAGCCGCTGCCACCTGTAGCGACTGCACTGCCAAAGCCTGAAAGTTGGTAATATGCAAAACTTTGCGGTACACGGGCATTTGAAAATGGACATAGACATAAAAAAAAACCACCAAAGCAAGGGATCCAATAGCTGCTATCCAAGGAAAAAAAGCACTATAAGGCAAGGTTTGGGTAGCAATATATAGATGACTGCCCAAACTCAACCCAACTGCCAACACTGCTAATGCCACCACACCGCTTATTCGGTCTAACAAAGTAGCCGCCAAAAGCGATTTTACCGCAATGGAATGACGCTGGTGTAGTAGGTATATTTTGTAGCCATCGCCACCAATGCCGCCGGGTAAAAACAAGTTGTAAAACATGCCAATATAGTAGAGCCGCAAATTGGCTGATTCGGGCAACACCAAGCCAATACAACGAAAGAAATGGTTAAGCCGAAAACTACTCACTATCTTCGAAGCATTGAATAAAACCAAAGCCACTATCAAATACCACCAATTGGCACGCCACAAAATATCTTGCAAGGCAGCTCGGTCTATTTTCTGAAACACCCACCAAAGCGCTATGGCTGTCAAACTGATTTTGAGCGCCGTAGTGCCTATTTTTTTAAGGTTAAAAGCGGAATTATTATGGTTCACGAGTCGGCGAAACGGTTTGAGCGGTATCAATATGAATGTCTATATTATTGTTCGGCGAAGCAGTTGGTTCGGCAGACAAAGTATCAGGAGTAGCGGTTTTAGTGCTATCCAAAGAAATGTTAGCAATTGTTTCGCCATTCGGGTCAACCACCACCATATCGCCCATTTTAATCGTCGAACGAAAATAGGGGAGGTACAACAAAGTGAGAAACATAATAACTTTGACCAATAGACTCACACGTGAAAAATCGGCAGTTCGGCGGGCTTTCCAAATGTTATACAACAAATAAACCGACGGTACAATAGCCAGAATGACAATTAACGATGCTGACCAGAACTGTCCTACACTCGACTCCGCTAAGGCAATTTTGGCTAAATAGTTGAGGCTAATCGCAACAATAACCGCTCCAACTAACTTGCTAATCGGAATGCCTACCACAATAGGTAATGTTTTGTATGCCATACTTTCGTCGCCTTCGCTGTCCTCTATATCTTTGATTAACTCGCGCAAAAGGGTGTATAGAAACGCAAAAAAAGCAAAGACATAGAAATAAAACAAGACATAACTGCTAAATTCAGACACATCTAAACCTAAATCAGTAATACTTGTCGGAGAAAATCCCAATAGCAACAACACATCATTGAGGAAACTATTGAGCAAAGCTTTTTCATACCATGCTACTATCAAAACAACCGCTCCACAAAGCAGCGCCACCAAAATATTGCCTATCAAAGGTAGCCGCTGCAAATAAAGCGTATAGAACCACAACAAAATGGCTGTTGCTACTTGAATAAAAGCCAATTTGGGAACGCCCACCACATTGGCTACCCAAAAGGCAATGCCGATACCCGAGACGTTGCAAAGAGCATAAAGCTGAAGGGCGAAGGTGGGAGAAATGTCCGTACCTATCCACACTTTGTCGGGTTTGTTAAGCGTATCGGTAGGTCGGTCATAATAGTCGTTGATGATGTAGCCACCTGCTGCAATAAGGACAACCGATAGACATAACAACAAAAATTGTCCGTCGTTGAGACTCAATTGATAAGCCGTAAAGCTATAAAAAGGTTTTACCAAACAATAGCGCAATAAAGACATGAGCGCAAAAATGTAGAGCAAATTAGACCAGCGAACTAATTTTAGTATTGCCACGCTTTTTAGATTTTAAAATGAACAGTTTTGTGCGAAAAAACGCAAAGGTAGACAAAAAATTGTTTGCTACTGTGTTTTTTGAGGATTTTTTTGTTGAAAAATGCTTTGGAAGGGCTTTATTTATGAACTATAGTGTTTGTAAAGTTTATTTGGGAGGTATTGAGGTAGATGGCTGTTCGGAAAAAAGCTTTTGATTGGAGCAAAAACTCCTTTCCACGAATCCCACATGTTAAGGACATTAAAAGAAAATAATCCTGCTATTTTACCCCAAAGTTGATGAGTTTCCTCATTTCTATTTATTACTGTTTTTTACAATGGAGCAACTTTGAACTCTTTTTGATGTCTGTTATCAAACTCGAGGTAGGTATACAGAAATTGCCATTTTTATTGTACCTTTGTGGTCAAAATTACGCAAAATGAAAAACGACCAGCAACTCAAAACAATTAAAAACATTTTTTCTACTTTTTTGGAGAAAAACGGACAACGCAAAACCCCTGAACGCTACATGGTATTGGAGGAAATTTATAGCCGAAACGACCATTTCGATGCCGAAACCTTGTATATAGAGATGAAAAACAACCATCAAAACATTAGTCGAGCTACGGTTTACAATACATTGGAACTTTTGGTGGCTTGTGATTTGGTGACTAAACATCAATTTGGCAAAAATACAGCACAATACGAAAAAGCATACGGATATAAACAACATGACCATTTGATTTGTATCGAATGCCGCAAAGTGATAGAATTTTGTGACCCACGCATTCAGCAAATCAAATCGATGGTGGGCGAATTGTTGGATTTTGGCATTTCACACCATTCTTTGAACATATATGGTGTGTGTAGTTCCTGCAAAAAACGCAATGAAAACGACCAAAAAACATCTACCAACGACCAGTACCATACCAGTCAATAACCCATAAGTTTGACTCAACCTTTTCCGTTTTATTATGACAGATTTTGAATTAAACGAAGACTTTCGGACTGCCTTAGACCTTATCGAAAGTGGCGAATCGGTGTTCATCACAGGGCGCGCAGGCACAGGAAAATCTACTTTACTGCAATATTTTCGCGAGACAACTACCAGAAACCATGTCGTGTTGGCACCAACAGGCTTGGCGGCGCTACATGTGCGTGGACAAACGATTCATTCTTTCTTTGGTTTTCCGTTACACCCCATTCACCCCGACCACATTCACAAGCGCAAAAAAAGAGAATTGTACGAAAAATTAGATGTCATTATTATCGACGAAGTTTCGATGGTGCGAGCCGATATATTGGACGGTATAGATTATTTTATGCGCATCAACGGACGCGAGCGCTCCAAACCTTTTGGCGGTGTGCAGATGGTATTGATAGGCGATTTGTTTCAGTTGCCACCAGTTATTTCGTCCGATGTGGAACGAACATTGTTTAGTTTTTTGTATGATACACCTTATTTTTTCAGCGCCCAAGTTATGGATAAAGTAGATTTGCAGCAGATAGAACTCAAGAAAGTATATCGCCAAAAAGATGCTTATTTCTTGAGCATTTTGGAAAAAATTCGCAAAAACACCATAGATATTCACACCCTATACGACCTAAACAAAGAACGTTGTCGCAGTTTTTTTCGTCCGCCCGAAGAGGAGGAATATATCACCCTCACCTCAACGAACCAAATTGCCATTAAAATCAATAAGCAAGAGTTGGAGAAAATCGACCAAACTGCTTTCTCTTTCAAAGCAGAAATTGTGGGAGACATTAATCCCAACTCTTATCCCAACGACGAACTTTTGCAACTCAAAGAAGGAGCGCAAGTGATGTTTGTGCGCAACGACCAATATGGACGTTGGGTGAATGGCACTATTGGTAGGGTGCATTATGTTGACCAAGATTCGCTGGGAGTGACCATCACACACGACGGCATCAAAAAACCTTACCTCATCGAAAAACAAGAGTGGGAAATGGTGCGCTATGACCTCGACCGCGACACCCAAAAAGTTACGCCCGAAGTCATTGGCGTATTCAAACAATATCCCATCAAATTGGCATGGGCAATCACTATCCATAAAAGTCAAGGCAAAACCTTTGAAAAAATTGTCGTCGATTTGGGCTACAATGGTGCTTTTGCTCCGGGACAAGTCTATGTTGCCCTTAGTCGTTGTACCACCTTAGAAGGTTTGGTGTTGCGAAAACCTATCAAGCCACAAGACATCAAAATTGATGAAAGAATCTTGCGTTTTGCCGAACAAAGCCAGCTATACAAATGAATACCACCACCAACAGCTCGCCCACTTCATCCTTTTAACCAAGCTATTGCAGTTTCGAAATCCACTTTATTTATGAAACTAATGCACCGCATTCGTCCTATTTTTCTGTTTGTCATTGCCATGCTCTATGTGGTGATGGGTGTTGCCATTTGGCGCATTTCGCCCGATTTTGGATTCTCTCCCGCCTTGCAAAAAGCCTTTGCTGCCTTGTGTGTCATATATGGTATCTATCGATTGTATAGGGCGTATGGCGAGTGGAAGGAGGCAGCGGAGGAAGAGGAAGAATAGGAGGTGTTTTTGGGGGGAGGGTATCATTTTTTGGTAGTTTGGGAGAAAAAAGGTAATTTTGTGCCAACAAATAGCCTATCTATCATGGTTATAGCAATGTAAGAAAGTATTTTCCCCTCCTAAGATAACAAACACCTAAACCATCTGTATCATCTTAAAAAGAAAAAAATGCAAACCGCTTTTATATATCAAGATTTCCCTTGCTATCAATTGCAATACAATGTATCTCCTACATTAAAACAACCGCTACAAAAATTATTCGACCAACTTTCGAACGATACCCAAGAGGTATTGCTTTCGGCTAAACCATTGGAGGCAGTAAGCACTCATTTGCTTGCTCAAGTTTTTGAGTTGCGTATCAAAGCGTTAAAATGGTTAGCAAGTCAAGAAAATTTTGACTATATGCAGCAATTGGCGGCTATTGTTCCAACTATCGAAAAGCTAAAAACCACACCTACTTTAAATGTGCTTAGTGAAAATTTGCTTTTCGCACTTCGCTGTCATCAACGCGTAATGGAAAGTATTATGCAAACCACTAACTTGCAACCCGAAGCATTTGGACTTTTGTTTGCTGAACTTCCCGACCAAAGCTATTTTGATTTTTTGGCTACCTTAGCCATTGAAATTTCCGATGACAAGGAGATGCAAGAAACTGTTGATTGGCTTAATGCTTCTTTGTCTATAGAATGGGTGATGATAGCTGCTAGTATTATCCATACAAAATCACTATTAATTGCGGAGGAGATTCTTAACGATTTAGCTTTTCTTGCTGCCGATTCAGCCCAAAATTACTTTGCTTTGGCAGTAAATTTGGGTTTGGTGAAAACACGCACAACTACATTAATAAAAACTAATTTCTCTTTTGACAATGATTCTATTACAGAACAAAAACATTTAGCCAACTTAGGTTTAGATGATTTTGCTAAATTTTTTTCGTATCAATAATGCCAAACACTTATACCAAAGGAGATGTGATTAATGTAGATCTTGGTAGCCCTCCTGCCGAAATTAAAGGGCATGAACAAGCATACATTAGACCATGTATTGTCATAACAGCCTTTGAACAATTAGGCTTAGTTATTGTCATTCCTCTTACAAGCAGCAAACCTAAGTTCAATCTTTACACGGTGGTTAAAATTCTACAAAACGAAGGCGGGCTAAGGTCTGATAGTTATGCTCTTTGTCACCAAATAAGAACAATATCTTTTGACCGAATATTGGACATAAAAGGTAAAATTGACCATAAAAGTATGCTCAAAATACATGCTGTTTTGCTTGATACTTTGCAGTTGTTGTGATTGTTTTTGGTGAATAGGTAATAAAACCCCCATTCCCATAGCTTCCCAACTTAGATAAAAATACAACAGCGGCTATCTCCACATATAGAGATAGCCGCTGTTTTGCATAAGATTATGAAGGAGAAAGGGTGTTTTTTATTGCTGAACAACATTCAACGAGCCTACTGTTCCACCATTCCAATTGACATTGACCATATTGGTGCCTTGTCCCGAAAGGATAGTACCGCCATTGATTGACCAAGTAAAACCTGTGCCTGTGACCGACGGAACGCCGTAGGTATAAGCACCCGTATTGCAAACATTGTTGTTGCCCTGCACAAACGGACGACATTGCCCCACAATTTTTTCGTAATTATTGTTCACCACACTTTCTACTTGCCCGATTTTCACCTCACCACCCGACAAACTACTATAGCTTACTTTTAGAATAGGTGTTGGATTAGAAAAACGGTCAGTCATCGTTTCGGTAGGTGAAGAGACAATGATTCGTTTGGTAGTTGCGTTATAGGTAATTTGCGGTAAATAACCTGCTGTGGGATCAATGGTTTCTACGTTGGTAATGTTAAGTCCTTGCAAAGTAAATTGGTAGCCCAATAGGTGCGCCAAAGGATTTTGCAACGCAACAATAACAAATTTCTGGTTGGTATTAATCGCTCCAATACCAAACCAAGCCGTGTCGTTGACATTATCAAGAACCATAGTAGGTAATTCACAAAATTCTACGCCTGCTCCGCCGGGGTGTGTGCCACCATTGTTTTCTTGTATGCAAGCATTCAGCATAATGGCATCGTATACATCAATTTCGTTGTCTGCTACCAAATCGGTACAGGGTGTCAAGGTGGCAGTATTGGCGGCGATATTGCTTAGATAGGTATTAACATCGTTGGCTTCATATACATAATTCACATCAAGGTCGCCTGCTTTGCGAAGACCATTACAAGTTCCTTCACAATCGGGTTGAGCCGATCCATATATTTGTCCTGCACAATCCACATATGGCGAACAATTATTCACCACGCTTACGGTTGCGCTCGTGCTGGTGTGTTGTATATTAAGGCACACTTGCGCCCAATTGTTGTCATACCGCAGTTCATAGTGTCCTAACTTGTCGGGCGATTGATCCCAATTGACCCGTACCACCAAGGTATAAATCCCCGACGGCACATTGGTAATATCTATCCATTGACAAGCCAAACTCGAATTGTATATATCACCACAACCTGCCGTGATACCTTGATTATTGCAAGTAAACTTAGCCACACCACCATCGCTACATTCCAAATCCAACACACAAAAACCATTTTTGAAACCAATAGGCATTTCGATGCCATCAAGCGTATAAAGTACATATTCAGCATATCCTTCATAGTGCCAATGTCCATGACACTCGTCCCATTCCCACTGGTCGCTATTTGCCGACGGCGCACCCACATAATAGTCTTGAGTGCCAATATTTTTGATGTGAGTCGTAAAACGCAATAATTTTCTCGTACCATAACCACTCAAACAACCTTCATTGACATAGCAACTGCTGTTATAAGTTTGCGTTGTAACGGACAAAGAACTAACAATATCTGATTGCACAATTTTCAGGTCAGGACCTTCGGGACAATTTGCGTCGGGCGAATACAGACAAGCTCCCGGTTCGCTAATAAGCGCCACAGGATTGTAATTACACGCATTGATGTCCATACAGCCTGATACAGGACCCAGATATTCCATATCCCAAGGCACAGTCAAGTTGTCGCAAGTGGCATCGCCGCCAATACGAATATAATAAATATGGTCTTTGACCAAACTTACTGTCAATTTAGCCAAAGCATTGCTCGCGCTACAGCCATTCACACTATATGCCATAGTAGCCTCTTGGTTGGCTCCCCATGCCAAATTGTCGCAATGGTCATAAACCCAAATAGTAGTATTGCAGGTAGCATCGCAAGTACGAATCAGATAATTGCCGGTCGTATCGGGCGTAAAAGCATACCAACTATTATTGAACGGTGCTGTATAACTGCCAACACTATTAATATCAAGTGGCAAATAACAGCTCATACCCGCAGGACAATTCCCGAAATTAAATTCATCATCATAACCAAAATTACTTGCTGTTTGCACAAGTGTGCCATTATAATATACACTATAGTTACCCGTAAAACTCGAAGTCGTTAAACCATCTCCATAGCTATCAGTAATCAAAAAACGCAAGCATTCATTGGCAGGTACACAAGTAATCAAATCTCCCGTACTACCACTTCCCAAAAGCGTGTTGTCGGAATCATACAAGTACCAATCTGTTTCTTGAGCAGCATAGGAATCGGGTGTAATCTGAATGCTTACCTCTGCCTGACCTGTCGGACACACAGCCCAAGTCAAACAAGAAAAATAAACAAAGACGAACAAAGTAAAAAAAAGTTTCATTGACAATAATTTTTTGATTTTGGTAAAAAAATGCTAGACGATAGTCCATTGTTTCCAATGGACATTTGGGGCGGTAAAGTTAAAAAAAAAATACCAAAACTGTCCACTTCGTACAAATTTTATTACTAAAAGCTATATTTATTCAAAAATGAATTGACATTCGCTCACTTGCTCAAGCACGAAACATCGGCTATATTCACTTATTTGCGAAAATAACCGATGTTTTTTTATTTTTTTTATTTTATTTTGGGCGTTTCCCTGCGGGTCGGGCTTTACAGGGCTTCGCTGCCGCTACGGTGCAAGCACCAGCCTGCGGCTGCCCTTACAATCCCTAACGCGCTTCGCCATTCGTTCTATAATACCTTATTATTTTTTTTTCTTATCACCCAACATGGTATGCCCAAAACCAACATAACGCCTTGATTTAGATAACAACATTAAAAAAAGCGTCATTTGTCACTAAAAAATAAACCCAACCAGATACAATATATCAACCGTTTAGCCTCAACGCCGAGACGTTTAGCTCCAACACCGAGACGTTTAGCCCCAACACCTAAACGTTTAGGGTTTCGATATCCCAAAAACCTAAACGTTTAACCAAAAGACCTAAACGTTTAGCTCGAACACCGAGACGTTTAGCTCGAACACCTAAACGTTTAGCTCGAACACCTAAACGTTTAGCTCGAACACCTAAACGTTTAGCTCAAACACCTAAACGTTTAATCAAAAGACCTAAACGTTTAGCTCGAACACCTAAACGTTTAGCTCGAACACCTAAACGTTTAACCCCAACACCTAAACGTTTAACCAAAAGACCTGAACGTTTAACCAAAAGACCTGAACGTTTAGCTCAAACACCTAAACGTTTAAGGTTTCGATATCCCAAAAACCTAAACGTTTAATCAAAAGACCTAAACGTTTAGCTCGAACACCTAAACGTTTAGCTTAATTCTTACCTTTCGCTAAAAAATTAACTCGAAAAAAAGATTCGGGTATTTTGGGGCTACATTTAGCATGAAAGGGTTCCTTTTTACTCGGATGGGTAGATTTGTTAACCGATATGTTGCATTGTTGAAGCCCTATTACAACAAAAATAGATCAAGAGTGACAGTATTTTAGCGTTCTGCTCATTATTTTCACGTATTTGAGGCATAAAATGGGGCTTTGAGCTAAGTATTTCAATTTGTTTTTTGCCAATATTTTTTAGCGAAAGGTAAGTTAATTTGATAAGGATATTAAAAAAACACTATTTGCAATAATTTCAATAATACAACAGAAAAGCCCGACAGAGTGAAACTATTCACTCTGTCGGGTTTTATTGCTATTCATCGTTCATTTTTTCTATAATCATTATATGCCATTGGGCTTTATTTGCCCAAATTTTCTTAACGTTTTTACTGTTGTTATTTTTGCCATACCACTAAATGATGTCGTTATCAAAATATCAGGTATTTACAACAAACCTAGAACGCTATTGACATTTACCTTTTTTCCATTTCAGGACACCTGCCTTGCGAGCCAAACATTCGTTTTCATAAGTTACATTGTTGCAACCACACACAGGATCCCACAAAAAAGTACAGTCTTCGTTAGGATTTTTCACCTTTGATTTATCAACACAGTCTTTGCCCACATTGGTCAGTGGCGGCGGCGGAGGTGGCGGCGGCACATAGTCCGCAGGTGGATTGGGGTCGCGTGCAGGCAACGGAATGCCATTTTGCGAACCATTGGGAGTAGCGGGTGTATTTCTGTTATTTTCGCCACCATTTTTGGCGGTATTACAAGCCATTGTTAGCCCCAAAAAACAACAGATCAACAAACACATTATTTTTTTCATAGCAAAGAAATTTGGAATAGCCATATATCCCTATTGGCAGACAGTACTGTCGACTGCCTGCCAAGGAGAGGGAAAAAGAGGAATAAATTTTTATTTGTTTTCGTTACCTGCTCGTTCGTTTGCTTTTTTCTGTGTGTTGGGGTCAACACCTTCTTGTGCAGTACGAACAGATTTAGCAATTTTAGCTACTTCAGCAGGGTCAGGATTGATGGCTTCGGGAGAATTTTTGAGCATAGAAACCACACCCAAGAAAGGTTGTTCTGATTTTTTGCCTTTTTCGTCCGTTACAGTCACTGTTGTTTCAAAGAAATAAGCAGGCTGAATATAGTTGCCACCACCATCATAGTACATTTTGTGGATAGTTTTAACTTTAGGCGAAGCGCCTTTGCCAAAATTGAAATTGACTAATTTACCAAATTCTGCTTCTGCTTCTGGTTGGCTTTTCAATTCGGCTTTTTGTACTTTTTGAGATTTACTTGTTTCAAACTCTTTCCATTTTTTAGACACACCCAACACTTCACCTTTGTCGCCCATATTCACCACAATACGCGAACCATTGCCCGATACAGGAACGCCATTGATAACGCGTCCATACGTAAAAGTTTGCATTTTGTCAATTACTTTGCCACCGTCGTCTGCCGAAGCTGCTCTAAGCCCGCCAGCATGCAACAATTTCAGTTCGCTTTTGTTTTTAGGCATCAAATCATTGTCTTGCAAAAATTTCTCGGCAACATTTTGAGCGCTTTTGGTATCCAATAATTGAGGTTTAAACGCACCTTCATATTTTTTGGTGCTTTTCCCAAACGCAATATGTCCTTTCGCGGCATTGGTTTTGATAAAATTACCTGGGTCGGCATCGTTTAGGTATTCCACATCTTCGCCCACATTGTTGAGGCGAGGATTGTTGAGGCTCTTTGCCAATTTACCCACAGCCGCTCCTTTACCCAAAGCAGCTTTATCCATCGTAATAATACTTAGATTGTCATCGTCTTGAAAGTGATTGACCACAGGAGGAGGAGCAGTAACTTGAAAACTCATAGAAGCGAAATAGGCAATTGCCACAGTGCAGCATAATCCTGCTATAATTGAAAACTTTTTCATTGTTATTGTTTATTTTAGAAATTTAAAAATTGGTGAAAAAAAATAGCGAATTGGTGGAGAGTGTATTGTCTTGAAGGTGCCGATGATTAATACTGCCAATAGTTCCACATACCGCCACAACCAGGAGCAGGGTCAGTACCATAACTGCTCAATCGGTCGTAGTAGTGTCCCGAACCCACCACACAAGAAGCCCAACCAGGATAAGGAGAACCGTCACTCATACTTGGATTAAATATCCAATAACGTTCGTCGTCGATACTGCTGAACCAAGCATCTTTCACCGTCCAACCTGCTTTGAGACGTGCCGAATAGTCAAAAGGAATATCGGTGCGAGCAGCCGAGGCTAAACTGCGAAAACCTAATAACATATGTAAACCATTGAACATACTACAATAAGGTGTCCACCAAGTGCTACTTTCGGGTGCCGAAACCACTGTTTGACAAGAGAAGAAAGTAACAAATTCTGCCCAACTGTCGCCCAAAGGCATACTCGACACAGCAGCTCCACTACCCATTGCCAAATTGTAAGAAGAACCATGACCACAATAAAACGCTACATCTTCGTAGTCGGCATAAGAATTGTTGCTGGTCGTAAACATATAAGGAGCGCCATAATAATATTGGTCTTTAACGTAGTTATGTCCGCCAATAGCTGGATTGCCCGAAAAAGCATTTACGAAGTTCCAGCAATTGTAAATCATAACATCTTGATAAGCACCATCACCTACATAAGCACCTACGTAATGTTGAGAGGCTGAAAGAGAAAGACTACTAATAACAAGTGTAGCCATAAAAAACAAGTGTGCAATCTTTTTTTGCATGGTTATTGATTTTTGAATTTTTAAAAATAATTGTTTCAAGTACATTAGCTATATTCCGTTTGTTCGTTGCTTTGTTACCTACTGTTTGATTTTTTTTTTGTTAGGCAACAGCAGTTTTGGAAATAACCGCCATATAACCGTTGTATGTACCTTTTATTCCTTACTTAGCAAAGAATGTTACCTGCTAATTACATTTTTTGCATTTTGGGGACATTATTTTCAATGCTATTCTTTTTCTTTCAAATATTGACCACTAATTAGCCACTCAATTAAAAAATGAATAAAAAAATTACCTTGCCAAATACTAACTAACCTAATTTCGGAATAACTATTTTGTTTTCCGATGCGTCAATGAAATCTTTTTATTATTTATAAAATACTGTTTTTCAGGTACATAAAAATCTATTTTTCCTTTAAACGATAATATTAGCACAGCATTAGAAATCCATGTTTAAACATTGATTTCTAATATTTGGCAAAAATTGGTTTGGCAACCCTCTAAAATCGCCTTATCTTTGCATTGTCTTTCATAGAAGAGAAAGATAAGGGTAAAAAAGTTAGTGTAGTGTATTAAATTAGAGAACTTGATAAAGGGCGTTTGTTTGGCAAAACGGGAAAGTTTATCGCAGCTAATAGGGGTATGTGTTGCATAAATGTTTTGTTAACAATTGTTCGTATCATGCAATCCGCTAGCCTTCTTAGGTTGGCGGATTTCTCCTTTTGGTACAACGACAAAAGGTTGGAAAAAATTGTAGGTTTGCGAAATTTGGGGGTCTTATTTTTTCAAACACTATTAGATGACCAATGTTAATTCGTCTTTTTTGTTTATCCTACAACAAAAGCAAAAGATACTTTTTTAAAAAGTGTACTTGTTCGGTAGGTTGTTGATGTGGCTAACTTTTGTGAAATAATTATTTCATTGTTTGCTTGTTTATGATTTTATTTATCTCAGCGGATAGATTTCTATTCGGGACAACGCAAATAGTATAGTAACATTACATTTTTTGTTTGGATTTTGGTTCAAAGCGCATCGAGCAATCAAAACACAAATACGCACAGAATTGGTAGTGGCACTTTTTAATGAACAAAAAAAAGATAGAGTTATATATATCTTTGTATCTAAAAAAACGCTTCTAAAAAGGCGTTTGGGGTTATAAAAAAGCCATTTTGTGTCTAAAATGGGGCAAAAAGAAAAAAAATGCACTTTTTTTGAAAAAAAATGTTCCAAAATTTGGAAATACATAGAATTATGCCTATCTTTGCATCAAAATTAGCGATATGGTACTAAATAAGCGATTAGAAGCCCAAAAACTTAAGGCTTCGGTCAATATGCTCAAAGTTATAGCACACCCTGTTCGCCTAAGCATCGTTGATTTATTGACCATTCATACTCGAATGACCGTATTGGAAATCCAAGAAGCATTAGGTTTGGAGCAAGCTATTGCCTCGCAACACATCAACCTTTTGGAAGACAAAGGAGTGGTAATATCAGAAAAAATTGGACGAAACAAATACATTGCTCTACGCTTTCCTAAGATGCAAAATATCATCTATTGTTTAGAAAGTTGTTGCGTAGAATTATAGTTTTTTTGCTAAAATACATATAACAATAACTATCTTTCTATGTTTAAAATATCCTTTAAATGGAAATCATTGGTTATTTATGTTCTATGCTCATAGGACTTTCTTTGGGCTTAATTGGTAGTGGTGGAAGTATTTTGACTGTTCCTGTTTTGGTTTATCTGTTTGGCGTGTCAGCCGTTACAGCAACAGCCTATTCGTTGTTTATTGTTGGTTTGACAAGTGCAATAGGGTCTATCAACTATTTCAGGAATGGCTTGGTGAACCTTCGGATAGCATTGGTTTTTGGTTTGCCATCTATTGTTGCCGTTTTTATGACTCGTGCTTATCTTGTGCCTGCCATACCCGACACTTTGTTTAGTCTCAATGGCTTAGTCATTACCAAAGGTATTTTGTTGTTAGTGTTGTTTGCTTTGTTGATGATTGCGGCTTCTTATAGCATGATAAAACCCAGCAAGACGAATACCAATTCTTCCACAAGTGCTTTGGCTACTGATACTGCAAATTTGAATTATCCCATGATCATTGCCGAAGGTTTAATCGTTGGTACTTTGACAGGTTTGGTGGGTGCAGGCGGCGGATTTCTCATCATTCCCGCATTGGTGTTGCTCTCCAAATTGGACATGAAACAAGCTGTTGGTACGTCATTGGTTATTATTGCCCTAAAATCGTTAATTGGCTTTTTGGGCGAAAGTAACGAAACAGGTGTCAATTGGGGATTGTTATTGTCGGTTTCTGTTTTTGCTATTGTTGGTATTTTTGTTGGTGCTACTTTAGCCAAGCGTGTCGACGGCAATAAATTAAAACCCGCTTTTGGTTGGTTTGTACTAGTTATGGGTATCTACATCATCGTTAAAGAGTTGTTTTTTCATCATTAAAAAACTTATAAAACATGTTAGATTTTCTAAAAAATTTACTTATGCCACAAGATTCTGCCGATTTGAAACAGCTTATCGACGGTGGCGCATTTTTGGTTGATGTTCGCACGCCCCAAGAGTTTGCGGGTGGTAGTGTTAAAGGTGCGGTCAATATCCCCTTAGATCAAGTAGGACATCGCCTTAACGAGTTTAAAGGCAAAGACCAAATTATCGTTTTTTGCCGTAGCGGTAACCGTAGTGGACAAGCCAAAGGCATTTTGAATCAAAATGGATTCAACAATGTAACTAATGGCGGGACTTGGGAAAACGTCAGAAGCTATTCTAAATAAACAAGTATTTTTTTACATTTTAAATTCACAGTATCATGAAAAAAAACATGGGCACCATCGACAAAGTTGTTCGTTTGATAGTTGCGATTGCGATCGCTGCTTTGTATTACACCAACGCAATTTCTGGCACTTTGGCAATTGTTCTGGGCATCTTGGCAATTATTTTTGCCTTAACAAGCGCCATTAGTTTTTGTCCTTTGTATACCATTTTTGGTATTTCTACTCGTGAGCGCAAAAATCAATAGTTTGCCTTGCTGATTTTCTAACCCTAAAAACTTTTATATATAATTGTGTTGACGTTTTTTCAACAACCATGGGATTGGTACATAGCCGGACCCGTGATAGGGATTTTAGTGCCTTTACTTTTATTGTTAGGCAACAAATCATTTGGGATTAGTTCTTCTTTTCGCCACGTTTGTGCGGCTACTTTTCCAAATGGTATCAAGTTCTTACAGTATGACTGGAAGAAAGAGCAATGGAATTTGTTTTTTGTGGTGGGTGTTTTATTAGGTAGTTTTATTGCGTCCTATTATTTATCTGCCCCCGCTCAAGCCCCACAATTGCACCCCGAATTGGTAGCCGAAATGCAACAATATGGCATCACCGATTTTACTCAGCTAACACCAGCGCAGTTGTTCAATTGGCAAAATCTGTTCACTTTGCGTGGTTTTGCGATGATGATAATGGGCGGTTTTTTGATTGGTTTTGGCTCTCGCTATGCGGGCGGCTGCACAAGCGGTCATGCAATTATGGGTATATCGAGCCTACAAATTCCTTCTGTTATTGCAACCTGTTGTTTTATGATAGGAGGCTTTATCAGTGCTAACTACATTGTTCCATTCATTTTATCTTTGTAAAACTATATAATACATTTAACCTAAACAATAGTATGTCAAACTTTGTAGAAACACCTACACAAAACACCCTCGAAGTACAAGATGCAACCAGAAATTCCGATGCCATTTGTACCAACCAGAGCCATTTGGAGCATCGTTGGTATCATAATCTAAAGTATGTTATTGTGGGATCCTTATTGGGGCTTGTTTTTGTGAAAGCCGAAATCATTAGCTGGTTCAGAATCCAAGAAATGTTTCGCCTACAATCTTTCCATATGTATGGCATTATTGGTAGTGCCATTGCTGTAGCAAGTCTTTCCATTTGGCTTATCAAGCGCTTTGGGCTGCTAACCATCTACAGCGAAGAAATTCATATTGCACCCAAAACCTTTAATAGAGGACAAATCATTGGCGGTTTAATCTTTGGCAGCGGTTGGGCAATCACGGGAGCTTGTCCTGGTCCTTTGTATGCACAAGTCGGAGCAGGGGTATCTGTTATCCTAATCACCGTCATGAGTGCCTTAATTGGCACATGGGCGTATGCCTATTTGAGAGACAAATTGCCGCATTAAATTTCAGTATACCCTCCTAAAAAACAACACCACAAAATCAAATACTACACTCTTTATCGTTTGTAGATTATACTCATAAACACTTGATAATCAGTTATTTATACATCGCTATTTTTTAATTTTATTAACATTAAAAGACACTATTATAATGCACAAAATAGAGCAAATATATACAGGTTGTTTGGCACAAGGTGCTTATTATATTACCTCCAATGGCGAAGCGGCAATCATCGACCCTTTGCGCGAAACCAAACCCTATATTGACCGTTTACAGCGCGACGAAGTGCAATTAAAATACATTTTTGAAACACATTTCCATGCCGATTTTGTGAGTGGTCATCTCGACCTTAGTCAAAAAACCGATGCCTCTATAGTATACGGACCAACAGCACAACCTACTTTTGAGGCTATTCAAGCCAAAGATGGTGAAAAATTTCAGGTTGGCGACATCAGTATTCAGGTTATTCACACACCAGGACACACCTTAGAAAGTTCTTGCTTTTTGTTGTGGGACGAAAACGGACAACCCACAGCTTTGTTTAGTGGAGATACTTTGTTTTTGGGTGATGTAGGTCGTCCTGATTTGGCGCAAAAAGCTGCCAATATGACACAAGAACAATTAGCGGGCTTGTTGTATGATAGCCTATACAACAAAATATTGCATTTGCCCGACGATGTAACTGTGTATCCCGCACACGGAGCAGGTAGCGCTTGTGGCAAGAATATGATGAAAGAGACCATTGATAGCCTTGGCAATCAGAAAAAAATGAATTATGCCCTTAATCAACCGAGCAAAGAAGCCTTTATTGAGGCTGTAACAGACGGTTTGCTACCACCTCCGGGTTATTTTGGTATGAATGTGGCGATGAACAAAACAGGTTATGCCAATTTTGATACGGTATTACAAAAAGGTTTGCGAGCATTGTCGCCCGATGAAGTAGAAGTTGCTGCCGAATCATTACACGCCCTTATTTTGGACACACGCAATAACGACAATTTTAGCAAAGCTTTTATTCCACAGTCTATCAACATTGGTCTCAAAGGCGATTTTGCTCCTTGGGTTGGTGCGATGGTTGTGGATACCCAACAGCCGCTGATCCTTGTTACAGACGAAGGACAAGAAGCCGAAACCATCACGCGTTTGGCACGTGTTGGATTTGACAATACTATAGGCTACCTCAAAGGCGGTATGGCTGCTTGGATAGCCGCAGGTAAAGCAACAGATAGCGTCAATCGCATTAGCGCCGACACATTTGCACAACAATTCAATGCCGAAAAAGATGTGGTGATAGATGTTAGAAAAGAAAGTGAATATAGCGCTCAACATGTGCCAGATGCCTATAGCAAACCTTTGGCAGCCATTAACGAATGGATAAAAGACATCACACCCAGTCAGCATTTTTATCTACATTGTGCAGGAGGCTATCGCAGTATGATTGCAGCAAGTATTTTGCAGGCGCGTGGCTATCGCAATTTTACGGAAATTGGAGGTGGATTTGCTGCCATAGAAAAAACCAATGTGCCTACTACCGATTTTGTGTGCCAAAGCAAATTGACCCATTAAATGGTTCTGGCATCAACCACCACTGTCTTTCTATAACATATAGTCGAAAAAAAAATCTAACAAGAAAGACCAAAAAGTTTGGAGATTTCGCTACTTCGCCGTACCTTTGTGCCACAAAAACGGTGTTTGTAGCTCAGTAGGTTAGAGTAGCGGATTGTGGTTCCGTTGGTCGTGGGTTCGAATCCCATCAGACACCCCATAGTAAAATGCCTTGCACCAATGTTGGTGCAAGGTTTTTTAATTATTCAGCGTTCCGAAATCAAATTTCGATAAAAAAAAACAGAAAACTATATTTTTGGCAAATATTTCCTTAACTTTGTGTGCCAAAACATACTACCCCTGCAAAATACTCGTTATATACCATTATTTGTGTCAATACTTTGCACTATTCCTGCCCTCGGCTCCGGTTTGTTTTTATGAATAAATCCCCAATTATTTGGCAAGATTATTGTTTCTTTCTTTATGAAAAATTACATTTTATACATACTGTTTTTCTTCTCTACGTTAATTAGCATTCCTGCATTTGCACAAAAAGAATATGTCGGCAGTACCCAGTTTTTTGATATAACAGGTGAATGGTACAACGAAAAAACCGACTCCACCAAGCGCATCAGTAAACTAAGTATCTATCGCACCATTGTCAATAGCTATCGCATTGTAGCTTATTATTCGCTGGGCGACCAAGAATATCCCGCTCCCGAGGCTTCGTTACAGGTTTCAGAACGCGAAATGGCATATATTGCTACCATCTTGGAGTCGAAATGTATGGTAATGCCTATGATAGTGAATGGACAACCGAAGCTCAAGGTCTACTCCATTATTGTAAATGCTGCTGGAGCATGGCTCGGTATTGCAATAGACTATTTAGTAAAAAATAAAAGTGCGAATCCCTCGACCCTTAAAGTTCCAATTTCGACAAACAAAGAATGGGAGGGATATTGGATAAACGAATGGGCTGAAAACCAAATCATACCCAAATTTCAAGTCTATAGAAATTCCGACGGCAATTTGCGCTTCAAGATGTTTCGTATGGCAGCCGATAAAGCACGTTTGCAAGGAGAATATAACATCTCCCGCGCCCAAAGTGATGGTACACAAATCATCGAATGGCAAGTGGGTGAGTTGCGCACCATCAACTACTTCCGTCCAATTTATTTGGGCAATAAACTGTTTGGTGTGGACTTGATAGTAGAGGAAATATACACAGATGAAGCTCCGAAAGGTATTTTGCGCCAATTTTTTGTCAAAGACCCTAATTCCGAAAAAATGGCAACAACCGAGAAACTTATTAAACAAATGGAAGGGGAATGGTTCAATACTGACCGTCGCGCACCCACCGTCAAAGTTGTTATTAAGGAAGGTGAGGTGGAGTTGTGGGGAAGGTGTTCCGAAAAGAATTTAGACCTTTGTTCATTAGGCAAACAAGTCATCAAACCTTCTATGGAAACCGACGAATTGCGAGCAATTATACCCAGTGTGGTATCCTCGCGCATATTGGACATCGATGTGAATCTCGATATCAACCAAAAATACTTCAAAGACAATCCTGCTGTATTCACACTTACTTCCACAACCGAATACATAGACCTTAATAAAGAACCACTTAAGCAAACCGAAGTTTTTCGAAAAAAAGACGCAATTATTACACCTCAAATGCTTAATCTCAAATAACACAAAACCATAAACCTATCTGCCATGCAAAGACAATATATGGTAATCATTCAATTACCCGACGAAATAACAGAAGAATTTGTTCGCAAAATTCCTGAACAACGCATCTATATCAATGAATTGGTGAGTGACAATGTTATATTGGGTTATTCTGTGTCCGCTGACCGTTCTACCCTATGGATTACTTTTAATGCCAATAACAAAGCCGGAGTGCGCGAATTTATCAACAAGTTTCCGTTGGTAAGTTATTTTGAAGGACAACAAATTATCGAATTGATGTTCCACCAAACAGCCGCACCCATCATTCCCGACCTATCCTTAAATTAAACCATTTAAACAATATCGTAACTCAAATACTATGAGTCTTATCCCAGCAAATTTGCGCTATACCAACGACCACGAATGGACAAGAGTAGAGGCTGATATATTGTATGTAGGAATCACCGATTTTGCACAAAGCGAATTGGGCGATATAGTGTATGTAGACATTAATGCAGTAGGACAGACACTCCAAACGGGAACTTCCTTCGGAGCAGTAGATGCCGTAAAAGCTGCATCAGACCTATATATGCCACTGTCAGGAACAATTATCGCACAAAATGAAGCCCTAACTAATCAACCCGAATTGGTTAATAGTGATCCATATGGAGAAGGTTGGATGATACAAATCAAACCCGACAATCTGGCTGATCTAGATGCCTTGCTATCTCCTGAAAAATATCAAGAACTTATTGGTGAATAAGCCTTATCAACCAATTGCTTGGATGACAACTATTTTATGTCTTTCCATCATACCCCTCAATCGGTTGCCCAAAATAGAATTTGAATTGTTTAGTATAGACAAAGCCGTTCATGCCTTTTTCTATGCAAGCCTCACATATCTATGGTGGAAATATTGGAGCAATTTGCCTGCTATCACGTTAATACAAAAAATAATATATAGCCTACTTATTACCATTGTTTACGGTTTATTCATAGAATTTTTGCAAGAATATGCCGTCACTAATCGCCATTTTGAACTTGCCGATGTCATTGCCAATACTTTTGGGTGTTGCATGGCAAATGCTGTTTTATGGCTACAATATCGTCGCACTACGTTGCAAAACTGATTAAACACTTTCAATGAATCCAATAATTTGGCTTGTATTATTGGTCGTTGGTGCGCTATTGGTGTTGTTGTATCTCTATACAACCCGAAAAAAATGGGGCGCAAACGCTATCCAATATAATAAAGACAATGAACAGCCCTATTATTTGCCAAGATATGCCGAAACTGACACGCGCGGTTTTCGGCTGTTTTACTATGCCCTTAGTTTTGCGATTGCCATATTAATGTTATCTTTACTACTCCTTTTTTCTGATATTGTTTCCTCTTTTGAGTGGAGATGGAACATCGAAAAAGACGAATATGAAGACATTGAGACGGTAGAAGTCCACCTCTTGCCGCCACCAACATTACCCGACCCACCACAACCACAACCGCCAGCACCAGCTCAAAAACCAACACCAGCTCAAAAACCACCGCCTAAACCTACTCCCCCAAAGCCTTCCAGCGATGTGCTAATATCCAACAAGGCATCAGATTTTCTTACAGCGTCAAATCATCTGACAGATAATACAACTACCGATAAATCAACTAACAGTAAGGATACAACTGCCAATACCTCCAACAATACTCCCAAAACCTCAACACCCTCACAAGTGGTGGAAAAAGATACCACAGCTTGGAAATCAACCTACCTCACCGAATTTCCTTCTTTTCCCGGTGGCGAAACCAAAATGCGACAATTCATTCAAGAAAACATCACCTATCCTCCACTTCTGCGCGAGTCGGGCTGGGAAGGTGTTGTGCGAATATCTGCCGAAGTGTTGGAAACAGGCACTTGGGGACAAATTTTTGTGAGTAACAAAGATGTGCCTGCTACCGCTGCCAAAGAAGCTAAACGGATACTCACCATTATGCCACGATGGATGCCCGCCGAACGCGATGGCAAAGCCGTGAAATGCCTCATTACCATTCCAATCCGATTCGAAATGCGAACCAAAAACCCTTAAAATACCACTTCTTGTTTTGATTTGAAAACAAACATCGAAAAAAAGGCAATTCTCGCATCAATTGTCATACACCTTTTCTTTGGCTTATATCTGTCGCAACAACAACTACAAAGACAATACTTGGGCGAACAAAATAATGGCATAACTTTGAATTTTGATGAACGGGTTTTTCAGCCTACTCCAACAGAACCACTCAACCCACCACCATTGCCGACACCCGTAGTCACGGCACAGCCCATCGCACCATCGACAGCAACAGCCGATAATATAACACCAACTCCCATAGAAAACCAAGAAACAACAACCATCAATGACACCACAAAACCACCAACCAGAGACACACTACAACTAACCAACACGCCGCCAACACCACAAAATTTATTGGATCCAACTGCTGATAGCCTTACCTCTCTTATCGATTCTATAAGTTTACGAGAAATTGATACCATAGGTTTGTTGGTCTATCAAGCTGCTTTTGTCGATGAAAAACCGCATTTTCCTGATGGTTTTGATGCGATGTTGCTTTTTTTTACTACGTATATCGAAAAACCTAAAAATTTCCCTGCCCTAAAAGGTACTGTTCATATTGAATTGATTGTATTGGAAAACGGTCAATTTGCCAATTTGCGAATCAAAAAAACACCTTTTACTGACCAACCCGCTTTTCAAGACGAAGCCTTGAGAGTGGCGGCTAAGATGCCACGCTGGTCTCCCGGTAAAATCAAAGGTATACCTGTCAAAACATTGTATACCATTCCTGTTGTATTTCAATAAAAATTACCCAAAGTTTCCCGAAATTCTGTAATACATTGAAAACAACTTTGTGAAACATATTTGCTCGTTATTATTAAACCCCCATCATCGTTTTTGTCGATGATGGGGGTTTTTTAAGATGGGCAATGATTATAATTTTTCTTCTATAAGTCGTACCTGTTGCTTTATAGTGCCACCTAATTGTCTAATTTTTTTGCTCAATTTGATATAATCGCTGCCTTTTATATCAGGTGCATTGACTTTGGTTAGCACAATTCTTGCATGAACAGCAAGATGTGGCTTCAATTTGGGAAGCAATTTATCTATAGACGCATTGATTTGCTCCAGCGCACGAGTCAAATCACTTCCTTTTAACTCAATAAAATAGGCAATGATACCATTTTCCTCGCATTTGAGGAGCAAAAAGTCGCATCTTTCGCCATCTTTAATGACGCAACCATCAATTCTATAGAGAGCAAATGTATTTTGCTGTGTGTTGGAGGCAAGATATTTGCGCTTGTTTTCTTCTACAGATATATTTTGCCGCTGGTCGCACCATTCGAGGCAATGTGCCTCAAATCGTTCGTTACAAGGTATCATAATAGGTCTAATTCGAAAAGTTGATTAAATTCTTGATTTACCAAACCCGATGCTTGGTCTATCATTTCGGCTTTGATAAGTTGCAACTCGTCATCAATGATATTGGTAAGTTTACCATTTTCGACATAATAAGCAACGACTTGACCGGGTTTTAGCCATGTTTTTTTGTTGATAATTTTGCTCACTTCTGCGGCTTGTGTTTTGCCCAATTTACCTGCATACATAAAATTGTTTAATGCCGACAAAATATAGGGACTATGTGTTGTGATAAGCATTTGATTGTCCAACAGATTAGCAAACAAACAAAAAAGTTCGACCACATCTTTTTGTGCAACAGGAAAAAGATGTGCTTCGGGTTCTTCTATGAAAAAATGCGTTCTTGTTTTATTGAGAATAAGCATAAAAATTTGCAATAATATCCAAACCACTTCTTGTTGACCAGAGGATGCAAAAGATAATTTAACAAATCGGTCGGAGTTATTTAAAAATATCTTTTCGCCATCTTTATCGTATCGATAACGTCCTTTTAGTATGTTATCAAAAATGCTTGTGGCTGCATGTAGACTGTCATAGTCGACTGATTCGTTAGTAAAATTAACTTTATCTCTTATAATGGTATCATAATCAGATAAAAATGAGGTTTTTAGGTTATTTATTCGTTCAATAAATGCTTTTAAGGTATAATCCAATAAATATGGATTGACAGTGTCTTGGTTAGCAGAGATATTATCCGAAATTTTAGTTAGAATTAATTTTTGTATAGGATCGGATAAAGTGGCTAACGCACTACGTCCTGCGGGAATATATAACGATAGTTTGTCGTCCTCAAACAACTGATTGCATTCTTGCTCAATTGTTCTATAAAAATTCTTTTTTTCGCTATCCATCGCAAGAAGTTCAGCAACAGAAGCAAAAGATTTATTATTGTTTTTTTGTTTAATAATAAAATTTTGTGTTTGCTCTAAGATTGTATTCAGTTTTTCTTGAAAATCTGATGAGAGAATAGCTTTTACATAACCCTGATTATCAAGGTTAAAGCTAATTTTTTTTCTATTATTGTAGTTATAAGATAATTCAAATTGCTCCAAATATTTTGTTGTTCCCCAAAAACTCACAAATTTTGCACGGATTATTTTTTTAAATACTGTTGTTGTTTCTGAAATATTGGCTACCGGATTTTCTTTTTCTACTGTTTCAATAATATACCTTATCAAATCATCTTTTAATGATTTGAATAAATAAATAGATTTAGAAATAGTACTTTTTCCGCTTGCTTGCGGACCAATAAATACCATAACTTTATTAATATCGATATTAGCTTCTGCTACGGGTCCGAAGTTTTTTATATAGATTTTTTGCAATTGTTGCATTATTAATTTTTTAAAAATAGTATAAAAAAGTGCGTTATATCTATCGCAATTTTGGCGCAAAAATACTGTTTTGGGGGCTTTGCGTTAATATGCCTTCTAAATACATTTTAGGCTACATAAAATTACCCAAACCCCCATCGCTGCCCAAAAAACAATGATGAGGGTTTAGAAATAAAAGAGATATTAGTTCAAGATTTTTGATTATTTTGTACGATACCAATGGAGAACAACAGCCATCCGATGATGAAAAAAATACCACCAATAGGAGTTATGGGACCAAGCCACCACCAACCTTCGATGTTTAGTGGCACACGGTTTGCCAACAAATATAGCGAACCCGAAAAAAATAGGATACCGACCATGAAACAAACCGCTGCGCGTGACACCCATTTATTGGGATACCAATGCAACACCAAACCGGTAATGAGCAAGGCAAAACTATGGTAAAAATGGTAGCGGATACCTGTTTCGAAAATCTGTAATTGGTCGGGAGGTATGAAATTTTTTAGCCCATGTGCGCCAAACGCACCCAGAGCTACTGCCAATGCCGCCAAAATGCTTCCCCAGAATAAACTATTTTGTGAATTCATGTGATAATAGGTGTTTTATTTGCCATATCGACGAATCAGTTCTGCGATTTCGGGGTCGGTGCGGTCAATTTTGACTTGTGGATACTGTGGATCCATGTCTTTCAGGGTTTCTACGATGGTTTTGGTGATGTAGTACTCTTTATACCAATTTTGGTCTGATGGAACAATGTGCCAAGGTATATCAGGACTACAATTGTCGAACACCTCGCCATAATACTTGAGATATTTGTCGCGTTGCTTAAATTTTTGCAAATCTTCGACACCAAATTTCCACTGTTTGCGCGGGTCAACAACACGCTCCGCAAAGCGCTCTAATTGAGACTCCATCGACACATGTAGGTAAAATTTCAGAATGCGTGTGCCAGTATTTTGCAGCAACTGCTCAAAATCGTTAATCATCTTAAAACGTTTTTGGGCAGTTTTGTCGTCTACATAACCATCTACACGCACGACCAAAACATCTTCATAATGCGAACGGTTAAAAATTTGGATATAACCTTTGGGCGGAGCATGGCGATGTACGCGCCAGAGAAAATCTTGCGCCAACTCGTCCACCGTAGGTTTTTTGAACGATACAGTACGGATACCTTGTGGGTTAATGCCCTTGAAAACAGCTTTTGTAGCGCCATCTTTGCCACTACCGTCCATACCTTGAAACACCACCAGAAGACTTTGCTTGGTTTCGGCATAGAGCCGATTTTGCAGTTCATCTAATTCTTCGAGTAATTCTTTGGTCGTTTCTTTGGTTGCCTCTTTGTCGAGTTCTTTCGGGGCTTTGCACGAAATTTCGGAGAGTTTATACATAAATAAATAGGATTTTTAAGATACATTGTGTTTTACACTGCCACAGAAAAATCGCGCAGGGCATGGTTGAGCGATGTTTTTTTATCGGTACTTTCTTTGCGTTTGCCAATGATAAGCGCACAAGAAACTTGAAATTCTCCCGCAGCAAATTTCTTGGTGTAGCTGCCCGGAATCACCACCGAACGTGGCGGGATATAGGCGGTATGGTGTTGTGTTGTACTGTCACTAACGTCTATGATTTTGGTCGACTGTGTTAGCACCACATTAGCACCCAACACAGCTTCAGCTCCTATATGAACGCCTTCGACAACAATGGAACGTGATCCCAAAAAGCAATTATCTTCCACAATGACGGGAGCAGCCTGCACGGGTTCTAATACGCCACCAATACCAACACCACCGCTCAAGTGTACATTTTTACCAATTTGCGCACAAGATCCCACTGTTGCCCATGTGTCGACCATCGTGCCACTACCAATATAGGCACCAATGTTGACAAAAGAAGGCATTAGGATTACACCATTTTCGATATAACTGCCATAACGAGCAATGGCTCCCGGTACACAACGCACATTTTGTTGAGCAAAATTGGTTTTGAGCGGAATTTTGTCATAAAATTCGAACGGACGTAACTCAAATGTTTCCATTTGTGCGATAGGAAAATAGAGAATGACGGCTTTTTTTGCCCATTCATTAATTTTCCAACCGTTGGTAGTGGGTTCGGCAATGCGAATTTTGCCACTATCCAAAGCGGCGATGACTGATAGGATAGCCTCTTGAGTAGCAGTATTTTTGAGCAATTCGCGTTGCTCAAAAGCTGTTTCTATAGTATGTATGATGGATTCAGAAAACATGTTTTTAGAATAAATGAAAAAGATTTTTTACGCCAGCATAACGCGCCAACTTAAACCCTTCGGCATATTGAAATCCGACAGGTCGTCCAAAGTCAATGTGGCGGTTACGAACGCGCTCAAGAAAAGATGGTTCGGTGATATAGGTGTTGGGTTCGACAGAATAGGGGTCATAAAACTGTGACTTGAACGCCAATACAGCTTCCATTTTTCGTTCAAAAAAAGGTGTGACATCGACTACAAAATCGGGAATTAGTAAGCGGTCTTGGATACAATGATATATCGATTGTGGGCGGTGTGGTTTTTGGATTTGTCCTTGAGTGTTGTAAGTAACAATTCGGGACAGTCCTGCCAAGAAGCATGAATCGGTCACCAACTGACAAGCTCTGCCATGGTCGGGGTGACGGTCGTCGGTGGCATTGGTCAGCACCACTTCGGGGCGATATTGGCGAATGCTGCGAATGACAGCTAATTGATGTTGTGGGTCGTTGGCAAAAAAGCCATCAGCAAATCCGAGGTTGTCACGTGCCGAAACGCCCAAGATGCGAGCTGCTTCGGTGGCTTCTTCGTGGCGCAATGCCACCGAGCCGCGTGTGCCTAATTCACCGCGAGTGAGGTCGATGATACCTGCGGTTTTCCCTTGTGCGATATGGGAGAGTAATGTGCCACCACAACTAAGTTCTACGTCGTCGGGGTGCGCACCAAAGGCTAGAATATCTAATTGCATAAAGAAAGTAGCTTTTTATTATGAATTAGTCTTTCCAGAGAAAAGGGAATAAGATATAGGATAAGGTAAGTTGCATCAAATTGAGCGCTGCTAAAATACCTAAATCTTTGTTCAAATCGATATCATCAATGCCCAAGACCGCTACTTTCGATGTGCGAACGAGCAAGCCCAAGGTGGGAATGATAATCGGGAAACTTAAGATGGGCATCAAAACAGCACTTTTTCCAGCTTTGGCGGCAATGCCTGCTATTAGTGTGAAACAAAGTGCAAAACTGCACGCACCCATGGCAACAATACCCAAGAATAAGGGGATATTTTCTACAGGGTTGCCTAAAAGGGTGCTATAAACAAGCATACCAATACTCGCCAAAAGCAGTAACAACAGTACATTGTAGAGCATTTTGGCAACAATAATGGCTTGAGGACTGGCTATGGTATAATAATATAGTTGGCGTGAAGTGCTTTCTTGCATAAAACTTTTCGCTACCGCATTAACAGAAGCAAATAATAGAATAATCCACAACACTGCTGTCCACATTGCGGGTTGAGGATTAGACAAAGAAAGATAGACTACCATCACCGTAGAAACGACATAAAGCAAAATACCACTT
This sequence comes from Chitinophagales bacterium, assembly GCA_016787295.1. Taxonomy (GTDB): domain Bacteria; phylum Bacteroidota; class Bacteroidia; order Chitinophagales; family UBA2359; genus JAEUUX01. The sequence goes on along the minus strand of JAEUUX010000033.1, from coordinate 14,400 downwards.
AGGGCATAGCGCTGTCGCCACTCAAGACGGAGATCTTTGGTAATGAGTAGACCTATTTGTTGTAAGAGGGACATGGTAAGATGAGATCTAATGTGCCGAAATTGGATATTGGAAAATATCATAACGGCACTCAAGGGCTATGAAAAATGGTTGGGATAAATGGTATCAATTTGCTGGACCTGGATTAATGTTGTCCCAACCCCATTGTGGAGCTGTTTGAGGTGTGTGATAATTAATTTCTGACAGAATGCGGGCAGGGATAGCGGCTAAGGTTTTAGCAAATTTGGGAGCGGTGAGGTGATGTCTTTGCAAAACTGTTCCGATGTGTTCGATAAGTCGTTTCATTGGTGTGGCAAAGGTATCAACACTTTCGGTGGACAATTTGCTTATCCAGGTGTCTATGGCGGTAGGGTGGGAGAGGAGTTGTAGGAAGTTTTGCAAATACCTTTCCACTAATTGCATATCCATAATGTCGATGTATTTAATATCGACGGTTAGGGTGTCTTTTTTCCATGTCGATACTTGCCATTCGACGCTTTGTTGGTGACAATGTTGCAAAAAGTCGGGAAAAGCTGCCAAAAATTGTTTGGCTATTGTTTGTAAGGAGCGTTCCAAATGAATTTCGATGCGCAACATGCGTTCGCTGCGTGTTACATCAAGTCCGCATTGTAGATAGAGCATAATAGCATAAATTCCTTCATGAATAATGCCATTCAAGGGAGATTCGAGTGGGTTGTCCTCCAAATCCAAATAGCGCAAACAATGCAAATTGGTCATCTCGATGGGTAGTTGTTTGATTTGGTTGTAGGACAAATTGAGGTCGCGCAATTTAGTAAGTTGTCCTATGGCAGGTGGAATTTCGCTAATTTGGTTGTGTTGTAGATACAATAAACTCAATTCCGTGAGGTGTTCTATGCTGTTGGGGATAGCAGTGAGTTGGTTGTTGCCCAGATATAGCGTATTTAGTTGGTTGAGTTGTGCAATAAAAGTAGGGATTTTGACCAATTGGTTGTGGCTAAGATCTAACTCGCGCAAATTTATTAAGTTGGCAAAAGAAGAAGGAACGGTTTTTAGGGCGTTTTCGGACCAATCCATCTCTTGTATTTGGCGTAGATTACCCACAAAAGCAGGAATTTTGTCAAAACCATTTTCTGCCAAATTTAAATTTTGTAATGCAGCAAGGTCTTGAATAGTGTCGGGTAAGTCTTTCAATTGATTGCTGCGCGCTCCCAATTGACGCAAACTGTGTAAGCGCCCAATTTCGGTTGGTAGTGTTTTGATATTGTTGTGGGACAAAAATAGTTCTTCCAACGCTCCGCAATCTCCTACACAGGCAGGAAGTTGGTCGAAACGATTATAGTCTATGCACAAGTTAGTAAGATGTGGCAAGTGGGCAATGCTTGCGGGTAGGCTACTTAGTTGGTTGTAACTAAGGTCTAAGTATCGCAAATGTTTAGCGCGCTCAATGTCGGGCGGCAGTTCGCTGATGCCTAAACTATAGAAGGAAAGGCTAATTTTTTCTTCATCGACGGCTTCGTCAATAAGCCTAAGAATATCTTTTTTCTCCATAATAATTAGGTTGTTGTGCGGTAATGGGCTAAAAACAGTCAAAGATACGGAAATTATTGCAAATTGTGCAACAAAATGACTAATATTATTTTTCTTTTTTCTTTTTAGCTCGCAAATCTTTGAGCAAAAGGTCATATTCGAGGGTATATTCGTAGGAGTCGCCAAAATTTCGCCCTTTAAATACTAATGGAACCTTGAAATAGCGGTTGCCTTTGGCAATAGAGCTTGCACTAATTTGGTGAAGATCTTGCCCCAAAAGGTCATCATTATCAAAAAAACCAACAACATCAACAGCCACCCCTGCCACCGTGAATGTGGTACGTAGGAGGGTTATGGCGGTTTCGACACGTGGAGCAACTGCCTCCACAATATCGGGAAAACGAATTTGGTTGGCGATATTTTTGGCTTGGGCTACCAATTTTTTGGCTTGTTCATAATCGTCAATTTCGGTGAGTGCCACTGCCATTTTGATACTGCCACCTTCAGGAATAACAACCTCCAAAGGCTGGAAGGCTTCTTTGGCGTATTGGTCGCCTGTTTTCATGGTCGTGATGCCCCAAACCCCATTCACTACTGAATAGAGTTTGCCTTTTTTGTTGTAGACACTTAACGAATAAGTAAGCGAAATTTCGTCTTGGCGCGAAATGGTCTCCTCTATGTTGTTGGCTTTCAAAGACAGAATGTTCATGTTGGCATTGACCGAACCAATGCGTTTGGCGGTACAAGCACTCAACAATGCCAATAAAAGCAGCAAAAATAGCTGTTTGGTTTTCATGAATATTTTGAAAAATAAAGTAAAATAAAAAACGCAGCTTGTGTAATGAAATGAGTATTGTATTCCTATAACTTAACTTAGAAGTTTAGGAAATTGAATAGTCCGATAATAACGCATTGATTTTTTTGGGCGTTTCCCTGCGGGTCGGGCTGCTACGGGCTTCGCTACGCTTGGTGCTGCGTTGCTCTCCGCACTGGCTAACGCCACTCTCCGCATCCCTAACGCGCTTCGCCATTCGAACAAAAATATCCTTATTTTTTTACGGCAAAAACAGTTTTTTTCTGACAAAATAGTTAAAATGAAACAGTAATATAATTGTTATTTGTTCCAAAAATTGATAATAATAAACAAGATGATGCTAAATATGCCAATAAGCGAAAGTAGGAAAAAATAGTCAGCTATTCTTTCCAAGGCATACTCTTTTTGGGGATTATCGGTTCTTATTGAAACAAAAGAAAAAATAGAAGAAATTGTCAAAATCAGGGCAACAACAGAAGTGAATTCATCAATTAGGTTGTTTTCAGTTTTATTTGCAAAATGTAAAGAGGTAATAATAAATAAACAAAAACCTAATAAGTTGGCGGCTGTACCTAATATATGTTGAGAGGTTTTGTTTGCCATTTTCTGTAGTACAATAAAGGTTTATTTGTTGATATTTTGTTGATTTTTGTATTCGGAAAATCTAAACTTCATAACCTTTGCTTTGAAGAAACTGTTCGTCGTTTCGCCAATTTTCTTTGACTTTGACAAATAATTCCAAAAACACTTTTTTCTCCAAAAATGCTTCCATTGTCAAACGAGCTTGCGTTCCTACTTTTTTTAGCATAGCTCCGTTTTTGCCAATAAGAATCGGTTTTTGAGAAGGACGGTTAGTGACAATTATTGCACGAATGCGGTCTATTTCGGGAGACTCTTTATATTCATCAATCACCACTTCTACGGAATAAGGAATTTCGTCGGCATATAGTAGGAGTATTTTTTCGCGAATGATTTCGGCGATAAAAAAACGCACCGGGCGGTCGGTGAGCGTTTCTTCATCATAATAGGGCGGATGAAAGGGCAACAAATCGATGATTTTGGGCAAAATGGGTTCGAGATTTTGGTTTTTTAGTGCCGAAATTCGATAATAACCCACTGCTGTTGGAAAATCTTTTTGCCATTCTGCCAAAATAACATTAGCTTTGTCTTCGCTAACAGCATCGCACTTATTGAGCAAAATTAAGACGGGTGCGCTTATTTTTTGCAAGCGTTTGGCATATTCGCTCGCTTTTTCTTGTTGGTTAGTGGCATCGAGCAAAATCAACACCACATCGGCATCATGCAAGGCTGTTTGCACAAAACGGTTCATCGCTTCGTGCATTTTATAACCCGGATTGTCGACCATACCGGGCGTATCGGAATAGACAATTTGCCAATCTGTGCCATTCACCACACCCATAATTCTGTGGCGTGTGGTTTGGGCTTTATAGGTGATGATAGAAAGTTGTTCGCCAACTAAGGCGTTCATCAACGTTGATTTTCCTACATTAGGCTTGCCAATGATGTTGACAAATCCTGCTTTGTATGTTTGATTCATGGAAATAATAAAAATCGCGTCTAAATTACTATTGTTTTTGAGTGGAAATTGTGATTGCTTTTGCGGTTTGAAATTTTAATTTTTAGCAATATTTTTACCCTAAATTCGCCCGCGGGCTTTGAGTTCTAAGTATTTATTAATTGTATTGATACTGAGGTCTTGGGGTTGAGTAAAAATGGTTTGAATGCCATAAATATGTAATTCTTTGATGATAAGTTGTTTTTCGTAGGCAAATTTTTCGGCAATAGTTTTTTCGTATACCTTTTGTATGTTGTCCGTTTTTTGTTGGAGGAGGGTGTGGAGTGCGGTGTTTTCAAAGAAGATAACGACCAACAAATGGCGGCGCGCAATGTTGAGCAAGAAAGGTAATTGTCGTTGCATGCCCGACAAGGTTTCGAAATTACTGAACAACAAAATCAGCGAGCGTTGGGTGATTTGGCGACGAATAAGGCTATATAGTTTTTCGTAATCCGACTCCATAAAATTAGTTTGCTCACGGTATAGTAACTCCTGAATGTGGCGCATTTGGCTGGCTTGTTTGCTGGCTTTTAGGAAACTATGTGGCTGTTCCGCAAAGGTGAGCAAACCCGCTTTATCACCTTTTTTGAGGACAATGTTTGACATCACCAAAGTCGAATTGATAGCATAATCGAGCAATGTGAGTCCATCGAACGGCATTTTCATCGTTCTACCTTTGTCTATAACACAATATATTTGTTGCGATTTTTCGTCTTGATATTGATTGACCATCAACTCATTTTGTCGAGCTGTTGCTTTCCAATTCACATGCCTATAGTCGTCTCCTACCACATAATTTTTGATTTGTTCGAATTCCATGCTATGTCCAATGCGGCGCATTTTTTTGATACCAAAAGCTTGTATTTGGTTCGAAAATGCCAAAAGTTCGTACTTTTGCATCTGGATAAAAGAAGGATATACTGCCAACATACTTTCTTTGCCCATAAGACTATAGCGGCGTTGCACAATGCCCAGCGGACTGCTAACAAAAATGTGTAAGCTACCAAAAAAATACTCGCCGCGCTCCGTAGGGCGAATGGTATAGGTGAGTTGGTGGTATGCTTGCGATGCTAGGTGGTCGGTGAGCAAAAAATTGCGGATTTGCAGTTGTGCGGGCAGTTCGTCGATGATGTTGATGGCAATATCAAAAGGATAGCGGTTTTCTACATCGATGGTCACGGTATTGGCATCGCCATTGGATAGCCGTTCGGTGGTGCGACGATTAGCAGTAATACCTTTTTGCCAACGAAATAACAATAACATATCGACAAAAATCAACAACACCCAAGCCAAAAGACACAATTTAGCAATGTCTAACCAATGTGGGTGACTAAACGCCCAAATAAATATGCCCACCAGCAGCAACCCACTGATGAAAAAACGCTTGCCTAAATATATTTGCTTGACCATTTTAAATAATTGCGTCTAAAGGAGAGTAGATTCAAAAAAAATGCCCTACTTTGGCTTTTCATGCAAAGGTAAGTCAAAAATCTCAAACCAACAAAAATTTTTATTACAAAAAAATATTGACTATAGATTTTTAAATTTCATATAATATGAAAACATTTACTTTTTTCTTTGCTATTCTAAGCATCAGCGCTACACTTTTGGCGCAGTGTCCCACTCCCAACTCCACGCCTACCTTGCAGGTGAGCGCGTATGATGGCACAAATGTCACTTTGTCATTTGCTACGCCCAATCCCAACGTTTTTACGGATTATGCCATTTTGGTAACAGACCGAAATGCTGTTTTGTTAACAGCTCGCAATGAATTATCTTTTAATTTGAGTAGCATTCCAACCACCAATGGTTATGGTTTTTATTGTTTGACCTACAACCAAGCCGATTTGAATGCTGCCATGCCAACGCTTTTAGGACTTTTGCCTTTGGTATGTCCGGGTATTAGTTTGCAACAGGTCAACGGTAACTATTTGATAACTGATTTGTTGGGAGGCATACAAAATAATTGTCCCGAACTCTTAACTGACGGAAACATATCGTCACTAACAACACTTTTATGTACTTTACCACAGGCTACTGGTGTCTCGCTACCCTTTGGTGTGACCGAAGAAACAGTTACCCAAATTGCTAAACTTAACGCTCCAGTTGCAAGTTTACACCAAAACAATGGTAGTGTGACTCTCAATTTCACCAATGCAACCACACAAGCAAGCGTATTGCAAGTGTTGAATAATGTTGGTAGCGTAATACAACAAGATATTCTACAAAACAATACACAATTGTACGAAATCGACACGCAAAGTCTTCCAAATGGACTATATTTTGTACAAATCAGTAATGGAAAACAAACACAAATCCTGAAATTCTTGAAATAGGAAATTGAGGAGAATATTTTTTGATTTTTTTGACTAAAACTAAATGATTTCTTTGCATTTTTTGAGCTTTTTCTTGTTTTTGGCACAGTTATTGATTAATACAGTGCGTAAGACAAAAACGTAAGACGACAGCAATTAAAATAATTTAAAATCTAAAAGGTTTGGTTAAAAAGAGTCGTAGTGATGCGGCTCTTTCAATAAAAAAAAATGTTTTTTTCATAGAGAATTTTAAAGGGTTTGGTATCAGAGCCGTAGAGATTGCGGCTCTTTTATAAAAAAGTTTTTTTTCATTTGAGATAATTTTAAGGGTTTGGTTAAAAAAAAGAGCCGCACAACTTGCGGCTCTTTCACTTTAAAATCATATAAATAAAAAATTTGGGTTAAATCAAGGAAGAGCTTATTAAGCTCTTTTTTGTGTTTACTTTTCTTGCAAATTGCCTTTTGATGATGTATTTCATTAGAGAGGCAATTGTTTTTTTTGTCGTCAAAATAAATAAACTAAATTGCAGTATACCATTTTGCTTAAATAGTCCGATAATAACGCATTTATTTTTTTGGGCGTTTCCCTGCGGGTCGGGCTGCTGCGGGCTTCGCTTCGCTTGGTGCTGCGTTGCTCTCCGCACTGGCTAACGCCACCCTCCGCATCCCTAACGCGCTTCGCCATTCGAACAAACAATATCGTTATTTTTTTTACAGCAAAATTGTCCACAAAAAATGATGGTCTCAAAAGTCATAAAAATTATCTTATTGTAAATTATTTTATTTATAAAAAACAGAATTACTGGTATTTATAAATAAATTTTTATTTAAAATAATGATAAAATTGACTTTTGAGACCATCATGTTTAATATTCGGTATTAAGCCATTACTACGTCTTCGGCTTGGCGAATTTTGGGACCTGCTGCAATAATTTCGGGACTTGTTTGGTCGGCATATTGTTGGAAATTTTCAATAAATTCTTTTGCCAATTCAATAGCATCGCTATCATACGCCTCTTTATCTGTCCAGATATTGCGAGGATTCAAGAGTTCGGAAGGTACATTAGGACATGTTGTTGGGAATTGTAAGCCAAAAACGTTGTCTGTATCATACAATACACTATTAAGTTCGCCTTGCAGCGCTGCTGTGATCATGGCTCTGGTGTATGACAATTTAATGCGTTCGCCTTTGCCATATTCGCCACCAATCCAACCTGTATTGATTAACCATACAGAAATGTTATCTTTTCGCAATTTTTCACCCAACATACTTGCGTATTGTGCGGGGTGCAAAGGCAAGAATACATTGCCAAAGCAGGCAGAGAAAGTGCTTACAGGTTCAACAATACCTTTTTCGGTGCCAGCAACTTTGGCGGTATAACCCGACATAAAATGGTACATGGCTTGTTCGGGTGTGAGGCGAGAAATAGGCGGCAGAATTCCCCATGCGTCACAAGTCAAGAAAAAGATATTTTGTGGCGGTTTTGCCATCGAAGTTGGTACAATATTGTCGATGTGATACAGCGGATAGCTTACACGTGTATTTTCGGTGCGGCTACTATCAGCATAATTGACCGTGCGGGTATTGGGGAAAAAATTGATATTTTCGAGCAAAGCCCCAAAGCGAATAGCATCGTAAATTTGTGGTTCTTTTTCTTTAGTAAGGTCGATACATTTGGCATAGCAACCACCTTCAAAATTAAATACGGAACTGTCGCACCAGCCATGTTCATCATCACCAATCAGTTGTCTATGTGGGTCAGCAGATAAGGTTGTTTTACCTGTTCCTGACAAACCAAAGAACAAAGCAGTATCACCGCCTTCGCCTACATTGGCGGAGCAGTGCATAGACAAAACGCCATGTTCATGCGGTAAAAGGTAATTGAGGGTAGAAAATATGCTTTTTTTGATTTCACCTGTGTAGGCAGTACCTCCAATCAATACCATTTTTTTGGTAAAATTGATTATCACAAAATTGTGTTGGCGTGTGCCATCTACTTCGGGATTAGCCCTAAAAGTTGGAGCTGCTAAAATAGTCCACTCAGCTTGGAACTGCTCCAATTCACTCACCGTAGGACGCATAAACATATTATAGGCAAATAAGGCTTCCCAAGGTTTTTCGGCTATCAAACGAAGAGATAAACGATACTCTGGGTTAGCACAAGCAAAAGCATCGCGCACATAAACAGCATTTTGTTGGTTCAGAAAATCAACTACCTTATCGTGCAAACGGTCAAATTGGTCGGCATCGAAAGGAATGTTAATTTTACCCCAATGAACGCTATCAGCAGTTTTGGCATCTTTGACAATAAAACGGTCTTTGGGCGAACGTCCTGTAAATTCACCTGTATCAACCACTAACGCACCTGAATCGGCAAGCATACACTCACCACTATTCAAAGCGTGTTCTGCCAATTCGGCGGCAGATAAATTCCAATATACTGTTGGTTGAGAAATACCTTCCAAATTTTGAATGGTATGGTTGTTTTTAATCCCAAATTGTTGTTGCATGGATATAACAGATTTTTTAGGCAATAAAGCGTGAGATAATAGCGCTGGCTATTAAGTAGACGTGATAAAAAAATATGGTCAATCACCAAAAAGGAATGGTGTGTGTGAATTTTGCCGCAAAGTTACGACTTTTTGTACTACTGTCCAAAAAATCCAGCGAAATTTCGCTAAAACATGATGAATTTATTTTTTTTTAATGGCTTGCCCAATTATGCTACCATTGTTCGGCAAGTTATTCGATATTTTCTAATAAATGTCGTATTTTTAACCTCAAATACTTGTTTAATATGAGAATCTGGTTTCTTTACCTTTTTACAACTTGTTTATCGGTTCAATTTTGCATGGCACAGATGGTTGCTTATTGGGGTATTCCTGCCCCAACTGCACAAAAAATAGTGGTACAAACCCTTCAAATTTACCAAAAAGCCCATGAAATAAAGACTTTGCGAAACGATGCTGGTAGCCAACGATATACAATGCTTGATGCAATAGATTGGCGACAAGGCAGCAAAGCCACTTTTTTTTATCGATTTAACGAGGATAATGCGGTTGTTTTTACTGTCGAAGCAGTAGATACAGCTTTGTTTATGCGCGCAGAGGAGCATTTGATTTATCCCAAAACAATGACCAATTTAAAAGGTTCACGTTTTTTGATTGGTTATGGTAAAACGCCTTGGGTACAAAAAGATGAAAGCTTAATGAGCGCTACCCAAGCTCGCTATCATACTTTTATGTTGTTTAATACCATAAAAGCAGCACTCAAAAAATATAGGGAAACACCTTATTCCTTGCCTACACAACCCACTACACCCAAAGTTAACAACTCAACTGTATTGCCCACAGCCGGTTTTGTATCCACCACACCAGCAGCACAGCGAAAAATAACTAACGCTAATTCTACCCCGCCATCAATCACCACCTCTCCCCCCAAAACCAAACCCGCAGCAACTACTCCGCTTGTTCGCACCGAATCGCCTCCAACATCGCCTACCAATGTCGATGTTTCTGCCATCACCAATGCCTGTCCCTTATGCAAAGGTGAAAAAAAAATTATTCAATCCAAACCCCAACGCTGCCAAGTTTGTAAAGGCAAAAAAAATATGGCTGTTCCGTGTGATTATTGTTCAACCACAGGTAAAGTCAATGACCAAATTTGCACTGTTTGTGGTGGGCAGGGCAGCAAAAATGAATTATGTAACCATTGTGTTGGGGTAGGATTCTTGGTCATTAAAGAACAAGTTACTTGTGTTTATTGTAGTGGACGTGGTACTAAGTAGTGTTCTATTTTATCTATTTTGTCGGAAAAAGCTGTTTTTGTGGTATGGGTGCATGGGCATGGCGTTGTATCAACAATCGGGTTCTATGGCTAAAAAAATAACGACATTTTTGTTCGAATGGCGAAGCGCGTTAGGGATGCGGAGGGTGGCGTTAGCCAGTGCGGAGAGCAACGCAGCACCAAGCGAAGCGAAGCCCGTAGCAGCCCGACCCGCAGGGAAACGCCCAAAAAAAATAATGCGTTATATTATTGGACTATTTAACCAAAATAGAACAGTAGTATTTGATATGAAAAATATAGACAAACTTAAACTACAAAATAAAAGACTGCTTTCTTCGCGAAAGCAGTCTTTGGTATGTTAGGGAATAACAGAAAAGCGGTTCAAGTAAAATGTATACTGAATTGAAAATACTTTTCGGATTTGATAATAGACGATGTCACGCACTCGTCCCCAAATGTAACATCAATTAACGACAATTTGTCATTCCTCGAAATGCTATTATCGTAAGTGACAAATGGTGATTCTGTTTTTTTGCTCACCCAAAAAAGCAGCAAAAAGGGTGTTCTTTTTTCGAGTGGATTCGTCCGTTGTGCTGTGGTCTTTGCTTAATTTTGTGGTAGCAAAGAAAATCGTAGGCATTTTGTCTGTTTTTCGACATTAGCTACCACAAAATGTAGGCAATCGTTGGAGGCAATTATCGTTTTTTTGTCTGTTTAACCGTGATTTTCATGCCTCAACGACCGAAACAGCACTATTTCGGGTGACGAAAATAGTGTATGCAGATGTGTGTTTTTTGTGACCGCAATTATTCGACTGCCAACATTTTACAAAATCCGAATACTGTATTCAATTTAGTATAAACAAAGGTCAAGACTTATTGCCAAAGATTGATTTCAAAAAGGCAGCAATTGGGTTCGTCTTGGTAATGTTTAGGAAGTGTTTGGGTGTTGGTCAGTTCAAACATACCCAAAAACTGAAAGTCTGCCGATGTGTAATGTTTGATGAGGTTGGTATTGTTTCCCAACGTATCTAAACGGACATATTGTTTGTTTAGGGTAGTAGCATATTGTTTTGCCCAAGTCACAATGGTATCTATATACCTGTTCCCACGAAATAGTGGGTGAGTACAGATGCGATGTATGTAAATGGCATCATCTTTGTCGCGTGTTTCCCAAATTTCTGGGTCTTGAAAAGTAATTGCCCAATTACAAACGATTTGTTGTTCATTGGATAGCTTCCATTGGCGCTTTTCGTCGATTTCTTTTTCGATGGATGCTGCCGAAAATGGGGGCCACACAACCATTTTTTTAGCGATTTGGAGTTGTCGAGCTGATTCATACAAGGATAAAATAGTATTGGTATCGCTTTGTAGGCAATTTTTGATGTCCATGTGTTATTATTTTAGATATAAAAAAACGATGTAGACTATTAGTAGGTTATGTGTGTGGTATGGTCAAAAGAAACTTCCAAAGAAATGGCTATCAACATGAATGCACGTGGAGGCAATAAGTGTGTTTCTTTGGAAGTTGTGAGCAATACGACAAATTGCTTAGGTATTTTGGTTCGATAAGACTTGTTCGTTCTTAATAGCTATGTAACGAGCAACGGTTTGTGCCAAGTCTTGGTAAGTTTGGGCTACGTGGTCATTGCCCATAACCGCAGGCACTCCTGTGTCGCTTCGTTGGGCAACGCTTGGTTCTATGGGAAGTTGTGCCAATAGGGTGAGTTGGTATTCTTGTGCCAATTGTTCGCCTGCTCCTTGTCCAAAGATGTAATATTTTTTGTCGGGCATATCAGACGGAATAAAATAAGACATATTTTCGACAATGCCGATAATGGGAATGTTGACTTGTGGCAACTGGAACATGGCTATGGACTTAATAACGTCGGCTTTGGCTACATCTTGTGGGGTTGTGACGATGATAGCGCCTGTGAGTGGTACTATTTGTGCTAAGGTGAGGTGTACATCGCCCGTACCCGGCGGCAGGTCGAGTAAGAGGTAGTCCAGTTCTCCCCAAGCAGCGTCAGTAATAAATTGGCGCAGGGCAGAAGACACCATCGGACCTCTCCAAACGATGGCTTGTCGTTCGTCGGCAAGAAAGCCGATGGAGAGTGTTTTAATGCCATATTGTTCGAGGGGTACGATTTGTTGTTTGCCTTCGGGTGTTTGGGTCACATAGGGACGAGCGTTTCGCAGGTGGAGCATGGTAGGAATAGATGGACCATGAATATCTGCATCTATCAAACCTACTGTAGCGCCTTGTTTGGCAAGACCTAATGCCAGATTAACGGCTACGGTAGATTTACCCACTCCTCCTTTGCCAGAGGCTACAGCGATAATGTTTTTTACACCAGCTAAAACGGTGTCGGTAGTTGCTCGTTGGCTGGTGATGCGCGAAGTTATTTCCACTTCTACGCGCGCTTCTTTATCGACAAAATAGTGGATAGCATTGATGCAGGCTTGTTTAATTTGATCTTTGAGCGGACAAGCAGGCGTTGTTAATATGAGGCGAAAACCCACAAAATGCTCTCCCGTAACAATGTTGTCTACCATGTTTAGGGTCACAAGATCTTTGTGAAGGTCGGGGTCGTCAACATAGCTAAGGGCTTTGAGTACGGCTTCTGTTGTTATCATACGATTGTTATGGTATGGTTTTAGGTGTGCAAAGGTAGGTGTTTTTACTAAAAAAACTGTTAGATTCTGTGATGAATCTAACAGTTTTGAGATAAATTGTCTTTATTGTTGTTTTTTGGTAGACTAACAGATTTATTTTGTCTATAAAATAAGTTTAGTAGCGCTGTTGCTACCTAAAGTTTATTTTTTTAGACGAAACACAACTAAATCATGACCAACTTTAACAAAGACAATTATTAGTAGCGATAATACTCAGGTTTGTAAGGACCTTCTACAGCAATGCCCAAGTATTCGGCTTGAGTTTCGCTTAATTCTTCCAATTCTACACCGATTTTGGCAAGATGTAAACGAGCTACTTTTTCGTCCAAATGTTTTGGTAACATATAGACTTTGTTTTCGTATTTATCCGTGTGTTGCCATAGTTCTAATTGTGCCAATACTTGGTTGGTGAAAGAGTTGGACATTACAAAACTTGGGTGCCCTGTGGCACAACCCAAATTAACCAATCGACCTTCGGCGAGGATAATAACATCTTTGCCATCGATGGTATATTTGTCGACTTGTGGTTTGATTTCTACTTTGGTATCACCATAGTTGTCGTTTAACCAAGCCATATCGATTTCGATATCGAAGTGACCGATATTACAGACAATAGCTTTGTCGCGCAAGGCACGGAAGTAGCGGTCGGTGATAATGTCGCGGTTGCCTGTACAAGTCACCACGATGTCGGCGCGAGGGATAGCTTTTGCCATGCTTGTTACTTCAAAACCGTCCATAGCTGCTTGTAGGGCGCAGATAGGGTCTATTTCGGTGACAATCACGCGGCAACCAGCACCTTTCAGGCTCGCAGCAGAACCTTTGCCAACGTCGCCATAGCCTGCTACAACAGCTACTTTACCTGCCATCATCACATCGGTCGCACGGCGAATAGCATCTACACAAGATTCTTTGCAACCATATTTGTTGTCAAATTTAGACTTAGTTACAGAATCGTTGATGTTGATACAAGGGAGTGACAAAGTGCCTTTTGCCATACGCTCATATAAACGGTGTACGCCTGTGGTTGTTTCTTCGCTGATACCTCTGATGTGTTGCACCAATTCGGGATATTGATCAAGAACCATATTGGTAAGATCTCCGCCATCGTCCAAAATCATGTTGAGTGGGCGGTCTGTGCTACCAAAGAACAATGTTTGCTCGATACACCAGTCAAACTCTTCGGCGTTCATGCCTTTCCATGCAAAAACGGGAATACCTGCGGCGGCAATGGCAGCAGCGGCATGGTCTTGGGTAGAGAAAATGTTGCAAGAAGACCAGCGCACTTCGGCACCCAAGTCTACGAGTGTTTCGATAAGCACTGCGGTTTGGATGGTCATATGTAAGCAACCTGCAATGCGCGCGCCTTTAAGGGGATTTTTTCCTTTGTATTCGGCACGAAGAGCCATTAGCCCGGGCATTTCAGCTTCGGCAAGCTCAATTTCTTTACGTCCCCATTCAGCTAAACTAAAATCTTTAACTTTGTAGGGTAATGATAAATCAACGGCGGGTACGTTCATGTTATTTAAATTGTTAACTTTATTTTTGTATAATTTTTTCGCTGATGAGGGTATTGCGAACAAGTTCTTCGGACAGTCCTAATTTCTCTGCTATTTGGAAAATTGGTAATTGAAGGTGGGTATAGAATGTAAGGATACTTTTGCGCATAATTTGCTCCGCTTGAGCTT
>JAEUUX010000296.1 GCA_016787295.1 Chitinophagales bacterium | reverse complement strand
AAAAAGCAGAATCACCATTTGTCACTTACGATAATAGTATTTGGAGGAACGACAAATAGTGGTTAATTGATGTTATATCTTGGTGCGAGTGCGTGACATCGTCTATTATCAAATCCGAGAAGTATTTTCAATTCAGTATATATATAGCCACATTAAAACGAAAGAACAAAATTAGTGTTAGAAAAATACTACCTATTTATCATTCTTGCTTTATTTTCCGAAATCATAGGCACCGTATCTGGCTTTGGCTCTTCTATCTTGTTTGTTCCTGTTGCCTCAATGTTTTTCGATTTCAAAACAGTATTGGGTATTACTGCGGTTTTTCATGTATTTAGTAATTTATCCAAAATTGCTCTTTTTCGCAAAGGTGTCAACAAAAATATTGCCCTCAAATTGGGTATTCCTGCTGTTATATTTGTCATTATAGGAGCATGGTTCACTACTTTTTTGCCTACTCAAAAAATGGAATTATTGATGAACATCTTGTTAGTGGCTTTGTCTATCTATTTGCTCATCAATTTCAACAAAACCGTCCAACAAACCAATACCAATCTTTACTTAGGAGGCATAGTATCGGGTTTTTTGGCAGGATTAGTTGGCACAGGTGGAGCCATACGCGGTATCACCTTAGCCGCTTTTCAACTGTCCAAAGATATTTTTATTGCCACATCAGCCCTGATAGATTTGGGTGTCGATGTCAGCCGCGCCATAGTATATGTTAGCAATGGCTATTTTCGGAAAGAATACTTAATCCTAATGCCTTTTCTCATTATTATCAGCATATTGGGTAGCTATATTGGCAAAATAATCCTAAAATATACTTCCGAAACCACATTTAGGTATATTGTTCTGACAATAATCATCTTAACTTCTATTTTTCAGACCTTGAAATACTTTCATCAATAAAAAAGTAGCAAAAATTTATTCCAAAATTTGTTTAGGTCAAAAAAAAACACTATCTTTGCTGCCTAAAAAATAATTACTTTAAAAAACAATTATCATGGCATTATTCTCCCGAACCAGCAACCCTACTTTGAGCGACTCGCGCTTCGAGCAATACGTTGGCATCGAAGTGTCGCGTTCCGAACAAATGACCATCGAAGGCACTATCAACAAAACGGCTCTTCTGTTGGCTATCATTGTTGGTATCACTGTCTTTATGTTCTACCGCGTAATTAGTACCGGTGACATGAGCCTTGTATCTATTGCTATGCCTATGGGCGCTATTGGTGGTTTCATTACTGCTATAGTCATCATTTTCAAAAACACATGGGCAAACTATTTAGCTCCTGTATATGCTATTTTTGAAGGTTTTTTTATTGGTGCTATCAGCATCTATTTCGAAGCCAGCTATCCGGGCATTGCATTCCAAGCAGCAGGACTCACCTTTGGCACAATGGGTGCCTTGTTATTCCTTTACCGCTCTGGCATTATTCGTGCTACCGAACAATTCAAAGCAGGTATTGTTGCCGCTACGATGGGCATCGCTTTGTTCTATCTATTAACATTTATCTTGAGTATTTTTGGCATACAAATGCCTTATATTCACCAAAATGGTTTAATCGGCATCGGCTTTAGCCTTTTTGTAGTGGTTATTGCAGCCCTTAATTTAGTGTTAGATTTCGACTTCATTGAGCGTGGTTCTGAGCAAGGTTTACCCAAACACATGGAATGGTATGGAGCTTTTGGCTTGGTTGTCACCCTGATTTGGTTATATGTAGAAATACTTCGTTTGTTATCTAAACTACAAAGTAGAGACTAAAATAATTAGTTTTCTATACCTATTAGCGGTTGTTCGAGAGAGAACAACCGCTATTTTTGTGCTTTTTGAGCATAATTATCCCAAAAACCAGCAAATCTTAGTAGCTTTGCAGCCCATTTATAGCTTTTATCACCTATTGAAAGTATTCTACTAAATGATAACAATTGATATTATTGCGCACAAAATCATTCCTGCCGATAAATTGCGCAACCTCATTAGTCTATGGCGGTTCAAGGACGAAAAAATAGTGTTCACCAATGGTTGTTTTGACATCATCCATCAAGGACACCTCCAAACGCTGGCGTATGCCGCTGACCAAGGCACCAAACTTATTGTGGGGCTAAACACCGATGCATCTATCCGTCATCTTAAGGGAGACGAACGCCCCATCCAAGACCAGCACAGCCGTGCGCTCCTATTAGCCTCGTTAAGCTATGTTGATGCTGTTGTGTTGTTTGACGAGGAAACCCCCTTACACCTTATAGAGCAAATTTTGCCCGATGTGTTGGTCAAAGGTGGGGATTATCGCGAAGAAGACATTGTTGGTTATGATATTGTGACACAAAACGAAGGAGCCGTTATGGTGGTGCCTTTCCTTGAAGGCTATTCAACGACTAATCTCATTGCCAAAATCAAGCAAAACGAGTCAACAACCGATGATGAACAACAACCTTCTTGAAACACTATACAAACAGTATCAACAGCATCGCGTTGTAACGACCGACAGCCGCCATGTTGTTGCAGGCGCACTATTTTTTGCGCTCAAAGGTGATAATTTTGATGGCAACCAATACGCCAATCAAGCCCTTGCACAAGGAGCAGCCATAGCCATAGTGGACAACCCTACTTATTGTACCGACACGCGCTGTATTTTGGTTGACAATAGCCTTGTGACTTTGCAACAGTTGGCACAATATCATCGCCAAAAGTTAAACATTCCCATAGTGGCGGTAGCAGGCAGCAATGGCAAAACCACGACCAAAGAATTGCTTAAAGCCGTTTTGTCTACCACTTTTGTCACACATGCCACCGCAGGCAACCTCAACAACCACATTGGCGTACCGCTCACCCTATTGGCTATGCCCTCCGATACCGAAATTGCGGTCATAGAAATTGGTGCCAACCACCCAAACGAAATTACCGAACTCTGCCAAATTGCACAGCCAAACTGTGGCTTAGTGACCAACATAGGCAAAGAACATTTAGAGGGTTTTGGAGATATTGAGGGCGTACAAAAGGCAGAAGGCGAATTATATGACTATTTGGCACAGCACAATGGCTTGGCTTTTGTCAACACAGACGATTCGCGTGTGCTGCAAATTGCAGAACAAGTACCACAAAAACACCCTTATACTGTCCAAAATAATCCTGCCGATACCAAAATTTCGGTCGATGCGAGCGGACATTTTTTGGTGCTGCAATACGAACAACACCGCCTCGAAACGCAACTTATTGGACAATACAATGCCAGCAATGTGGCAGCAGCTTTAGTAGTTGGCAAGCATTTTGGGGTGTCTGTTGCCAATGCCATACAAGCCATAGCCGCTTATATTCCTCAAAACAAGCGGTCTCAAGTTTTGCAATGGCAGCACAATACCGTTATTTTAGATGCCTATAATGCCAACCCAAGCAGTATGGAGGCGGCTTTGCAGAGTTTTGCTGCCTTACAGGTTTCGCGAAAAATGGTTATTTTGGGAGATATGCGCGAAGTGGGGCAATGGTCGTTGCAAGAACACCAGCTTATCGTCGATTACCTCCAAACCATAGCGCTCGAAAAAATAGTCTTGGTGGGCGAGGAGTTTGCAAAGACACAGTTCCCTGCCCATTTCCAACATTTTTCCGACCCACAGTTGGCACGCCAATGGCTACACCAAAGTCATTTGGAAGGCTATCACATCTTGCTCAAAGCCTCGCGCGGCATAGCGTTGGAACAGCTTTTAGCCGAAAATCTATAAAAAACTAAAAATGCGCATAACTGAATCGTCTTCAAACTATAGGCATTTGGAGCAAATGGACATCAAAACGCTGCTCTATCACATCAACCAAGAAGACCAAAGCGTGCCAATTGCCATTGCAAACACCCTCGAAGCTATTGAACGATTGGTGGTTGTTGTGGTTGACAAGATGCAGCAAGGCGGACGTTTGTTCTACATTGGAGCAGGCACAAGCGGACGTTTGGGTGTTGTTGATGCCTCCGAATGTCCGCCTACTTTTGGGGTACCACACGAGTGGGTTATTGGCATCATTGCGGGCGGTGACAGCGCAATTCGCAAAGCTGTTGAGTTTGCCGAAGATAGCACAACAGCCGCATGGAACGACCTTCAACAATATGCCATTCAGTCCGACGATGTGGTGGTGGGCATTGCTGCGTCGGGCAGTACGCCGTATGTGGTGGGAGGTTTGCGCGCCTGTCGATTAGCAGGTATCACCACATCTTGCATTGTTTGTAATCCAAATAGCGCTGTCGAAGCACAAGCCGACTATCCCATTGTGGTGGTGACAGGTCCCGAATTTGTAACGGGCAGTACCCGCATGAAAGCTGGTACTGCCCAGAAATTGGTCTTAAACATGATTAGCACCGCCGTTATGATTCGGCTCGGAAGGGTACATGACAACAAAATGGTAGATATGCAGTTGAGTAATAACAAACTCATTGAACGCGGCGCCAATATGTTGGTCGAAAAATTGGGCTGTAGCCATGAACAAGCCTTAGCTTGGTTAGCAGAATTTGGCAGTGTGCGGCAGGTTCTGTTAGCCCAAAAGCATATTTAGGAATAGTTTATCGAGCTGTTTTTCGCCACATTTCGCGCAGTTTGACATAACGCAAATACATCGAAAAGGCAGAATTTCGGCACACAACATAGCCATAATAGCCGTCCAAAAAACCTAAACGCAAAAAATAAGCATTCAAAAATTTCCAAAATGGCTTAAATAATAGGTGAAAATAGGTGGCTTTTTTGCCCGCTTCGAACAATCCTTTGGCAGCAATGGTTGAAAATTTGTTGATTTGCTCGATATGTTGTTCGAGGCTATGAAAACTATAGTGCAATAAATCGCCTTTCAAATGAGCTGTTGTACAGCCTTGTTGCAATACAAAACGGTCGTGCGGATTTTTGCCGCCCCACTGTCCTTTACTGCTATCCCACAAGCGCAGTTTTCTATCAGGATACCAATCGCCATGCCGTATCCATTTTCCACAAAAATTGTTCAACCTATTCAACCAGTAAGCATCGACAGTCCATTTTTTTTTGACCACAGCAATTGACTGTTGCAAGTCGGGCGATAACACTTCATCGGCATCAAGCGACAAAATGTGCTGAAAACGAGCTTGAGTAATGGCATAATTTTTTTGCTCAATATGCCCTGCAAAAGGGTGTTGTATGAAACGAACTTGAGGATATTGTTGGCAGATGGTTGAAGTTCCGTCCGTAGAAAAAGAATCTACTACCACAATATCGTCTGCGATAGATAGTACCGAATTGAGGCAATTAGCAATGTTTGAGGCTTCGTTATAAGTAATGATTACAACAGAAAGTTGTATATTTTTCATATATCAATAAAAAAACAAAAGGCTTATCTTTGCGATAGATAAGCCTTTGAGGTATATGGAAAGAGATGGAATAAGTTTTAATTGAGGCTAAAAGAACCTGCTATGGTATTGATAACAGACAATACCACACCAAAAACAATTGCCATAAGAAAGCTACTAACTTCAAAACCTTGTAGCAACCAATCGGTGAGCAATACCATTAGCCCGTTGATGACAAATGTAAACAACCCTAAAGTGACCACAGTAATAGGCAAGGCAAGAGCTGATACAATAGGCTTCACCAAATTGTTAACCAAAGCAAAAACGCCCGCTACCATAATAGCAGCCCAAAAACCATCGACTCTAACATTGGGCAATACATTGGCTGCCACATAAATGAGCAAACCATTAACGAGAAGTGAAATCAAAAGATGTTTGATGTTCATTTGTTAGTTAATTTTAAAAAGTGAATAGTATGGTACAAAAAAAACTGAAGCAATGTTGTATTTATCAACGTTGTAGCTATAGAACAATTAAGACTATCAAAAAGTTCCTGATTTGTGATGTTTTTCTAAAAAAAATGAAGAAAAAAACCAAATAAGCGTTTTTGTGCCACAACAAATTTGCATAAATCTTTTTTTATTCGGCAAAAATACTACTTTTAGATGAAAAAATAACAAAATCAAAAAAAAAATGCGATAATTGTACATCATTACATAACAAGTTCGTATCTTTACCAGATTTTTTATGTCTCATAACCGATTTTTATGCAAAAAATTCAGGTACAAACTACCGTAGAAATTTACGATAGTTACGAATCTTTTACCGACGACGAAAAAAAGCTATTCTCTCTTGCCCGTCAAGCTTGTCATAGTGCATACGCTCCCTATTCCCAATTTCAAGTAGGAGCAGCGGTTTGGCTTGCCGATGGGCAAATGTTTATTGGCAATAACCAAGAAAATGCTGCCTATCCGAGCGGTTTATGTGCTGAACGTGTGGCTTTGTTTTATGCCTCTGCCCTCAATCCCAAAACGCCTATCAAGGCTATTGCTGTGACTGTGAACTATGAAGCCGCTCCCGATTTTGACGAAATCATCTCACCTTGTGGCAGTTGTCGCCAAGCTATTGTCGAATATGAATACAAGTTCAAACAAGCAATTGTAATTTATATGCTGGGCAAAAACGAAAAAGTTTACTTGGTGCGTTCGATGAACAGTTTGCTACCATTTTTCTTTTCAGGCGATGTTTTATCAAGTTTTCAGAACCACTAAATCATAACTTCACTCCCCCAAAGCAACCTAATTATATCTACTATCGTATGAAAGCAGCCGTATTGGTACAACATGGCGAAGCAGCCACCGCTTTTCGATTACAAGAACACCCTATTCCGACTCATCAAGCTGATGAAGTGTTGATAGCCGTCGATGCTTTTGGGTTAAACTTTGCTGATGTGATGGCAATGCGTGGCAAGTATCAGGACTGTCCACCTTTGCCTGCTGTGGTAGGCTACGAAGTGGTGGGGCGCGTCATGGCTATAGGCAGTGAGGTTACACACCTTGTTGTGGGGCAGCGGGTAGTGGCATTTACTCGTTTTGGAGCTTATGCCACCGAAGTTGTCACCAAAGGCAAGGCGGTGGTAGCTATTCCCGACCATTTTTCGAATGGTGTGGCAGCGGCTTTGGCAACACAATACTGCACGGCTTATTATGCTGCTGCCTACCTTTTACAACTGCGACCGGGCGAAAAAGTCCTGATTCATGCGGCAGCAGGTGGTGTAGGCACAGCCTTAGTACAGTTGGCAAAGTGGCGCGGTTGCACCATTTTTGGCACAGCCAGTGGACGTGAAAAAATCCATTATCTGTTGCAACAAGGTGTAGATTTTCCTATCGATTATAGCCAACGCAATTTTGTCGAAGCCATACAAACCCTAAGCTCCAACGGCAAAGTCGATGTTATTTTCGATTCTATTGGGGGCAATTCGGTGCGAAAAGGTATGGAACTGCTGCAAGCGGGTGGCAAGATGGTGTGTTATGGAGCGGCGGTCTTAGCCCAAACACCCACCATATCTGTCAAAATGTTGAGCGAAGGTTTAGGATTTGGACTCTATCACCCTGCTCAATTAATGATGCGTTCCATTGCTTTGTTGGGCGTTAATATGCTACGCATTGCCGACGAGCAGCCCGATGTTTTGCAACATTGCTTAGAAAATTGTGTGCGGTTGGCAGAAGAAGGCGTTTTTCGACCAACCGTCGGTGGGGTTTTCCACTACCAAGACCTTCCCGCTGCCATTGCCTTGCTCGAAAATAGGCAGTCTATTGGCAAAATCGTGGTGGAATGGTAACAAATCGAGCCAATTCACTTTTTTTTCTATAACACACAAACATTGTTCTGCCCACACAATCATCTGGAAGCAATATCGTGTGTGGGCTTATCATCTTAATTATCCATAACCAAAACTATCTCTTTTTTCCGATGATTACTGTCCAAAAGACCTACGAATTTCATCCTGAGAGCGACCTCATTGGGCGCGGCGGTTTCGGCACAGTCTATCGTGCCTTAGACCGCAACCTCAATATGCAGGTGGCTTTGAAAAAATATAGCGGTAATTTGCCCGCCAAATATAGCCTTTTCGAGGAAATTAAGCGTGTTATTCGCCTCAATCACCCCAATTTGGTGCGCTACTATGATGCCTTTGAACTGAACGAAGCCTCTGCTTTTGGCGATAAAATTCAGGTAGGCATTTTGGAGTTGGTCAACGGTGGAGACCTCACCGCCTTTCTTGCCAAAAAACCTAATGTTGCCATTTTGAGCGAAATCGTTCTGGGCATTATGAGTGGTTTGCAGTATTTGCACCAACAACAAATTATTCATCGCGACCTGAAACCCGAAAATATTTTGTTGCAATACGAAGGTAACGATATTATTCCCAAAATAGCCGACTTTGGCATTAGCAAAGCCCTCAAAGATACCAGCAGTAGCAGTAATTCATCTTTGGTTATTGGGTCTATCGAGTATATGGCTCCTGAACAATTTAATGCACAACGTTTTGCGGTCAATGGTCAAATCAATACCAATTTAGACATTTGGGCGTTGGGTATTATCATCGGAGAAATGTTCACAGGCGAAGCAGCATTTGGTAAAACAGCTTTGGGCTTGTCGCGCGAAATGATTATGCGCCAGATCTTTGACAAAGATTTAAAAGATTATTTAGCCAAAATCCCTGAACCTTTTCGCTCGATTGCACAACGTTGTTTGGTGCGTTCTGCCAAAGACCGCGCACAATCGGTCGACGAATTGTTTGATATTTATTATAAAAAAAGCCTACAACTCACTCCCAAACAGCAAACAGAACGCATTAAACACTGGCATACATCAGTAGTTGCAGCCGAACAAATACCTCCCACCGAATCGACCGAACTCCCACTTGCAACGGTTGCACCCCAAAACATCGCAATTCCGTTTATAACCGCTTTGTTGGGCATTTTTGTTTTCTATAGCAAAAACACCTTATTTGGCGGAGGGACAGATATCGCCGCGCAACCTTTTCTTTATTCGGGTATTGTTAGCACCATATTGTTGGTCATCAATTGCGTCGCATTGGTTTTGGGACGACAACAAACAGCCTTGTTTAGTCCCTATTTAGCATCTTTTGTCATATTATTGTTCTTCAATGTGGTTAGTTTTTTGAGTGCCAACTATGAAAAACTAAAAGCGAGCATGCCCGAAGGTATTGTACTGACACCCGACACCAACGTACCATGGTTCCAGTACTACTACCCTTTGTTGTCAATTGGTGTTGTGATATTGCTAAGTGTTTTGCGTTGGAAAAAAATGAATTGGACCGAACCAATTAGCATTGCCATTATCAGTTGTTTTTTGGTATTTTTGATGATACAAAGCCAAAATGTTTCGCCTGCCATGGGAACGGTGTTGGCGGTTGGTAGCATTATTTTGTGTGGTGCTATGTTAATGGGATTGCGCAATAAAGCCAATAAATAACCTATCACAAATTTGTGGTGAATAACTTGTGGTAGCTCCAATAACAACAAATCATACTGAAACGCAATAAATACAGTAGTGTTCTATTTTGTCGAAAAAAAAGCTGTTTTTGCTGTAAAAAAATAACGATATTTTTGTTCGAATGGCGAAGCGCGTTAGGGATGCGGAGGGTGGCGTTAGCCAGTGCGGAGAGCAACGCAGCACCAAGCGTAGCGAAGCCCGTAGCAGCCCGACCCGCAGGGAAACGCCCAAAAAAATCAATTTATTATTGGACTATTTAAGCAAAATGGAACAGTAATGTTGATGCACAATAACAAAACAATAGGTTGCCCATTTTGTATAGGCAACCTATTTTTATGCAATACATAAAAGACGCAACCCAACATTGCGCTAAAAAAAGCCGATAATGTTACTGATGAATCGGAACGATAATTTAGTATTCTTCTTCATCAAAGAAAAAGTCATCGTTAGTAGGGTAGTCGGGCCAAATATCCTCTATCCCCTCATAAATCTCATCCTCATCTTCCAAGTCCTGCAAGTTTTCTATTACTGCAATAGGACAACCTGAGCGTTGAGCATAGTCAATGAGTTCGTCTTTGGAAGCAGGCCACGGGGCATCTTCTAAGTAAGATGCTAGTTCTAATGTCCAAAACATAGGCACTTTTTTGTATTAAAAGAAACATTTTTTATAGACGAGCGCAAAGTTAATGCTTTTTAGAAAAAAAAGCAAGAGTTATGTCATTTTTTTCTAAAAAAACCTATTATTTATAACATCAACCCACCCAAATTGGGGTTTTTATGCCATTTGGGAGCTATTATATCAATAATAATAACAAGAACTTGCCTTGCTATACTTTATTTGACAAAATTTATGCCAAAAAGCCTTAACTTTGTACCCAAAAAACATTTTTTTGCTATACCAAGCAACCTTTTACCTACTAAATACATCTACAGTTTTTATAGAGCAATAAGACTCGTTCAAAAAACCAAACTTTTGTAAATCATAAAAAACTACTATTAAATAATGAATGTGTACCGTTTTTATCAAATGACCCTTGTGGCAGCAGTAGCAACATGTCTCATCTCCACAACAGCAATGGCTCAAGAAGTTAGAAAGTATAGCAACGAATTCCTATCCATTGGCATTGGCGCGCGTGCCTTAGCGATGGGCAATGCCCAAAGCGCAATTGTCAACGATGTGACAGCAGCTTATTGGAATCCTGCAGGTCTGCAACAAATGCCACACGCCCAAATAGGCTTGATGCACGCCGAATGGTTTGCAGGTATTGCCAAGTATGATTATGCAGGTTTTGCCATGCCTATTGCCGACAAAAAGAGAGCCGTAGGTCTGTCTATCATACGATTTGGGGTTGATGATATTCCAAATACCTTGTTTTTGTTAGACCCTGATGGCAGTATTAACTACGACAACGTAACTACTTTTTCGGCTGCCGACTATGCTTTTTTGTTATCTTATGCACAAAAATTGGGCAGATTTAGAATCGGCGGCAATGCCAAAATTATTCACCGTATTGTGGGCAAATTTGCTTCCTCTTGGGGAACAGGACTCGACTTGGGTGTGCAGTACAGTCAAGGCAACTTCTCCGCAGGTCTCACCCTCAAAGATTTTCCCGTGACCTACAACACATGGGGGTTCAATTTTACTCAAGAAGAAAAAGAAGCCTTAGCTTTGACCCAAAACGTTATTCCTGTCAATTCGGTCGAACTTACAGGACAACGCACCACCCTTGGTTTGGCATATAACATTCCGCTTGGCAAAAAAGCAGCTTTGTTGACCGCCTTAGACATGGACATTACCACCGACGGCAAGCGCAATACGCTCATCAAATCAGATTTCGCCTCCGTAGACCCACATTTGGGCATGGAACTTAATTTTAATAAACGCGTATTTTTGCGTGGTGGAATCAACAACATTCAACAAGTCAAAGATGATGACAACAAAAATTATACCGTCATTCAGCCAAACGCAGGCGTGGGTTTTCGCATTAGCGACGACAAAGCCCACCGAATCCCACAAATTAATATAGACTATGCTTTTACGGGACTAAACAATGTGGGCAGCGACAACAAATTGTATTCCCACATCATTTCTTTGAGCATTAGTTTTGACAAAAAAAGCGCAGCTAACACCGTCCCACAAAACGACGAAACAGCTATCAGCAAAAAGAAAAAAGACAAACAATCCAAAGTTGACGAAACAAACGAAACAACTGAACCAACTGAAAAACCAGTTAAAAAGAAAGCGAAAAACAAAAAACAAGAACCGCAACCATAATATAGATGCAACAGAAGTAGTACCTATACGCTGGACAGGTTTATGCTGCAAATTTTGTGAGTCTACAATTTTGTGATAAAACAACACAAATATTGATTCAAAAATTGTTACAATGTTGCTCCAAATAACACCCAACAATTCCCAAACAGTTAAAAATCAACCATGAAAAAAAGTATATTATACACCCTATATGCACTCTTGACGAGTTGTGTTTTATTGGCACAAAATCCCAACCAATGGATAGACCATAGCAAAACCTACTACAAAATCAAAGTGGGCAGCGACGCTGTTCATCGCATATCGGCTGCCACACTTGCCGCTAATGGGCTGCCCAATAACGCCCAAAACCTAAAAATGTTCTACAAAGGGCAAGAAATCCCTATCTGGAGTTCCACCAACGGCAATTTTAGCGACACCGACTATATAGAGTTTTTCGGACAAACCAACGATGGCGAATACGACTCTCAATTGTTTAGCCAACCCAATTGGCAACTTTCGGTCTACAAAAGTTTATTCACCGACACGAGCGCCTATTACCTCGTTGCTGCTCCTGAATATACCAACAACACCCGCTATACTCCCATCGACAACAACCTTAACGGCACTTTACCCACCGTTGAAACCCACTTTCCCTATACACGCCGCCAAATTCTGAACAACGTCTACTATCCCGGCGAATCTTTCCGCAACTTAGGTGGTATTCCCAATTTCTATTCCACTTTTGACAATGGCGAAGGCTTCACAGGCACAACCATTCTCGAAGGTGACAGCAAAAACTATAATGTTGCCACCAAATCCCTCTACCAAGCCGCAGGAGGCAATGCCCACGTCCTTACGCGCGTTTGCGGCAACTCCGACTCTGGCACATCTATCCCCGACCACCATCTACGAATCGACATCGCAGGAACAATCTACAAAGATACCACCTACGAAGGCTATACCAACTATAATTTTCAATTCAATGTGCCTATTACGCAGCTCAACCCAACTGGCAATACCGTTTTCACTTTCACTTCTGTGGGCGACATCGCTCCCGTCGACAAAAACCAAGTTGCCTATATCTACCTCACCTATCCACACAGCTACGACTTTGAAAACACTACCAATTTTACCTTCGAAATAAGCAACAGCACACAAAAATACTTAGAAATCACTAATTTCAATGGCGGAACGGCTCCCGTTTTATACGACCTCACTAACCAACAACGCTACCTGCCCGAAGTCAGTACCAACGCCAGCGGACAAACAATCTACCGCGTATTGTTGCAAGCGGGCAACAACCCCAGCACCCTGCGCCGTTTATATATCAGCAGCACCGACAACGCTGTCGTGAAGTCCGTCAATACCCTACATGAGCGCCATTTTACCGACTATAGCCAAGCCTCTAATCAAGGCAACTACCTCATCATTAGCCACTCCAGCTTACACTTGGGCGACATAGACCAAGTAGAACGTTTCGCCAACTATCGCCGCAGTGCGCAGGGCGGCGCCTACAAAGTAGTCGTGGCTGACATCAACGATTTATACGACCAATTTGCTTGGGGCATAGAAAAACACCCACTTAGCATCCAAAAATTTGTCAACTATGCCTTAGACAATTGGGCAACAAAACCCGAACTCATGTTACTGCTTGGCAAAGCCATACAATACGACCGCACCCGTTTCAATCCAACCAATTATGCCCTTTGTACCGTCCCCACGTATGGCTGGCACCCTTCCGATGCCACCTTAGCCGCCCGAAGCATTGACAACTACCGACAACAAATTGGCGTAGGGCGTGTTCCTGCCAGAACAACCGACGAAGTACGCATCTATTTGGACAAAGTCATTGAAACAGAAACACCAACTGCCTGCACCAAAGAAGACCGACTCTGGCGAAAAAATGCCCTCCACATAGCAGGAGGCAACAACATTAGCGAAAGTAACAGCTTCCTTTCTTTCCTCAATCGCTATAAACATATTTACGAAGACACCCTCATTAGCGGCAACGTCGTTTATACCTATTCCTTAGCAACGCCCGGATTAGACTCCCTCTCCATTCCCACCATCGCCCCCCTCATTAATAACGGGTTAAACATTATTAACTTTATCGGACACTCTTCTCAACCCTACTGGAACGTCGCCCTAAACCCGCCCGCCGAATATGACAACGAAGGCAAATATCCTTTCATGTTCTCCAGCTCCTGCTTTGTGGGCAATGTTCACAACGAAGGCAATGCCATGCCCAACGACTTTTTGTTCGCCGAACGGCGCGGAGCCATCGGCTTTTTAGCCACAGTCTCCTTTGGCTTCCCCGCTTTCATGGATGCTTATGTAGACCAGCTATACCAACAATTTTGTCAAATCAACTACGGCGAATCCATTGGCAAATGTCTTACAAAAGGCATTGAATACAATGTCAATATCAACCCAACTTCCGAAGGCGTGAAGCTAACATCTATGGAATTCACCTTCATCGGAGACCCTGCCCTCAAAGTAGCTCCTTGGCAAAAGCCCGAATACATCATCGAAGCCAACAACAATGGTTATTCAGATGTCACATTCATTCCCCAGCAAATCACTGTTAACCTCGACTCCTTCGCAGTCCGCGTCATTGTCACCAACATTGGCAAAGCAACAGGTGATTCCATCAACATCAAAATAACCCGCAAACTGCCCAGCGGACAAAGCATTATTGCACACACAGACCGCCGACCCGCACCCCTCAACACCGATACTTTGTTCTATTACATACAAATGGGCGACCGTCAAGCAGCCGCAGGCGACAACGAAATAGAAGTTTTCATCGACTCCGACAACGAAGCCACCGAAGATTGCGAAGATAACAACATTGCCAAAGTAAATACCTTTATATTCAACGACCTCCTCGTCCCCGTCGCCCCCTGCAACTATACCATCATCAACAACCCATTGCCCACACTTAAAGCCTCCACAGGACAACCCCTATTAGCCTCCCTGCCATATATCATTCAGTTAGACACCACCGCTTTATTCAACAGCACCTTGTTTCGTCAAAACGTCCAGAATAGCGAATCAGGCGTAGTCCAATGGACTCCCACAACGCCTCTATTGCCAAACACCGTCTACTACTGGAGAACAAGCCAAATCCCCAATCCAGGCGACAGTTTTAATTGGCAAAATAGCTCATTTATCTACAAACCCGACTCCCCAACAGGTTGGAACCAATCACACTATTACCAATTCAAAAACGACCAATACTATCAAATGCAACTCGACTCAACTTCCCGCAAATTTCATTTCGACAACAACATCAACCTCATACAAGCCCGAAACGCTTACTCAAATCCCAGCGCTATCCAATCCACCTACAACGTAGCCAGCACAACATCGATCAACTCTTGTCTCTTTGGAAGCACCTGCAACGGCGGACTCGTCTTCGTTGTCTACAAACCAGGCCCCACTCTTAGCCCCATGCCGACCACCAAACAAAACACCCTCACAGGTTGCGACGGGCGCGGCACCTATGGCAACGTACAATGCTCTCCCGGCGTTATTTATGCCCTCGAATTTCACACAGGCACCACCGAACAACTCGATGCGATGGTCAATGTGATGAACAATATCATAGAAAACGGATACTACGTCCTTGTCTACAGCGTCGCCAACCACCGCCTCGGCACCACAGACCCCAACGAGCCAATATTCAACTACCTACCCCAAATTCACGCCTTTTTCGAGCAAATGGGCATGTCTCCCATCAACAATTTGAGCAGCAATACCGCTTTTATTGGCTTTGGACGAAAAAATGTAGCCGAATATCCCGCACAAATCGTCACCGCTGTCGGAAACGAAATCATCAACCTCGAAGCACAAGTCGCCCTTCCTAATCCTTATGGCACAATAACCTCTCCTTTCATCGGCCCTTCTCACAAATGGAAAACCCTACAATGGCAACACAACATCTTCAATACACCCGAAGCCGATAACATAGACATACAAATCTACGGCAAAGACACCAACGGAAACCAAAACCTATTGATGACCATCAACCAGCCCGTCGACACCGACATCAGCAGCATTGATGCCATACAATATCCCTATATCCAACTCCGAGCCATCGTAACAGACTCCACTTATCAAAGCGCCGAGCAGCTACAACATTGGCGCATACTCCACGACATGGCAGGCGAGCTTGCCCTCAACAAAGCCTACCACTTCCTTTTCCGATCCGACACCCTCCAAGAAGGACAAAACCTCACCCTCGAAATAGGACTAACCAACGTTAGCAGCGTCAACATGGACAGCGTATTAATCAAATACACTTTTATAGATGCCAACAACGTCGCACACGTCCTGCCAATACCCCGACAAGCCCCCGTCCCCGCAGGACAATCTATCATCACAGCCATGAACTATTCCACCGAAGGACTCTCAGGCAACTGCTACTTAGTCATGGAAGTCAACCCCAACAACGACCAACTCGAAAAATTCCGCTTCAACAACGTCCTTATCATTCCTTTCTTTGTAACCAACGACAAAATTAACCCTACCATCGACGTAACTTTCGACGGCAGACACATCGCCAACGGCGAAATAGTATCCGCAAAGCCCCAAATCCAAATAACAACCAAAGACGAAAACCCATACCTCGCCCTCAACGACACCGCAACCTACCAAATCTACCTCACAAAACTATCCGACAACACCACTATCCCCATCTACTTCAACAATCCAAACCTACAATTCACACCCGCAACCCAACAAAATGCCGCCGACCAGAGCAACATTGCCAAAGTCATATTCACACCCACCCTCACCCAAAGCGGCACCTACAGACTCTACATCCGTTCGCGCGACCGAAGCAGCAACAACTTTGCCAGCAACAACAAAGCCTACCAAATAGACTTTGAAATCGACACCAAGCCCGCCATATCCAATATGCTCAACTACCCCAATCCATTTACCACCTCCACACAGTTTGTATTCACCCTCACAGGTAGCTCCATACCCCAAAACCTCCGAATACAAATCTTTACACCAAGCGGAAAAGTCGTGCGCGAAATAACTCAAAACGAACTCGGCCCGCTTTACATCGGCAAAAACATTACACAATACCGCTGGGACGGAACAGACGAATTTGGCAGCCCATTAGCCAACGGCTTATACCTATACCGCATCATAGCCAAATTAGACCAGAAAGAACTCGACCACTATGACAACCAAAACATAGACAGCATGTTCAAAAATGGTATAGGAAAAATGTATCTTGTCCGATAAACAAACCCCAGTTTGCAATCTTACACCAACCCCAAACAAAATAAAAAAAGGTTGCTCACAAACTACCCAAAGCGTTTGGAGCAACCTTTTCTAATTAAACAAACAATAATAGCAATCCATTTGAGTTAAATAACCCAATAATAATACATTAATATTTTTTGGGCGTTCCCCTGCGGGTCGGGCTGCTACGGGCTTCGCTACGCTGCGGTGCTTCGCAAGCTACGCACTGGCTAACGCCACCCTCCGCATCCCTAACGCGCTTCGCCACTCGAACAAAAACACCCTTATCCTTTTACAGTTTGATAACAACATTAAAAAGTAGTTTTAACTTGTGCTGTTTTAAAAAAATGACAAATGCGAAATGATATTTTGATAATGACAATCCGATAACAACCTTATCAAGATGTTATTTGTTACTATCAAACTTACCTTTCGCTAAAAAATTAACTCGAAAAAAAGATTCGGGTGTTTTTAGGCTACATTTAGCATGAAAGGGCACTTTTTTACTCAGATGGGTAGATGTGCTAACCAATATATTGTATTGTTGAAGCCCTATTACAACAAAAATAGGTCAAAAGTGACAGCATTTTAGCGTTCTACGCATTATTTTCACGTATTTGAGGCGTAAAATGTGGCTTTAAGCTAAGTATTTCAATTTGTTTTTTGCCAATATTTTTTAGCGAAAGGTAACATCAAAACAAACCAATTAACTAACAAGATTACCAGCTCAAAATAATAAAAACCCCGATGGGGTGACAAGTTTATAGCCTCAAAATAATAGAATAATTAACATAAACCCCGACGGGGTGACACATTATCCAACAAAACATGACACATTTCACCCCATCGGGGTTTATACCTTTTTTTGCTCCGTTTTTTTGCCATAAACCTATCACCCTTTCAAAGCTTATTTGAACACTTTCTTATCGTTGCTATTTTCATAAGTACCACTTAATAATGTCGTTACCAAAGTAAAAACAACTTTTTTTCGACAAACCAAATAACACAGAACACTATCACTTAAATAGAACCCATAACCCAAACATTAAAACCCATAACCCAAACGTTAGAACTCGCAACCCAAACGTTAGAACTCACAACCCAAACATTAGAACTCGCAACCCAAACATTAAAACTCACAACCCAAACGTTAGAACTCGCAACCCAAACATTAAAACTCACAACCCAAACATTAAAACTCACAACCCAAACGTTAGAACTCACAACCCAAACATTAGAACTCGTAACCCAAACATTAAAACTCACAACCCAAACGTTAGAACTCACAACCCAAACATTAGAACTCACAACCCAAAACAAAAATAACCCTTCACGCTAAAAAAAAGCAAGCGGAAGATTAAAAACAATAAAACAAAAATCAACAATAATAAACCAAAAAAATTAAAAATGAAAGCCCTAAATTATTTCTACCTATGCACCATGCTCATCATGAGCTGCATATTCACCAGCACAACCTCCGCCCAAAGCACCGATGCTTGGATAGACTTTACTAAAACCTACTACAAAGTCAAAATCCACAAAACAGGTTTGTATAGAATACCCTATACAGCCTTAACTGCCACCACTTTGTCTCTCACAGGCAGCCATTTTCGTCTCTACAAAAACGGGCAAGAAATTCCCATCTACGTAACCACCGACAACACCTTCTCCAACAACGACTACATAGAGTTTTTTGGTGAAAAAAACAACGGCAACTTCGACACACAGCTCTACATCTATCCACAATGGCAACCAAACCCTGATAGAAGCTTGTTTACAGACAGCACTACCTACTTCCTAACCACCATTCCCGACCAACCCAACAAACGTTACACCACCACCAACAACAATATCAGCAACCCTCCTGCCAAAGAAACCCACTTTTGGCACACAAACCCCATCAACATTAGCCTTTCAGCCTATTACGAAGGACTTCCTGCCTCCATTTCAGGCATATACCGCAACCTTTCCGATTTTGAAGCGGGCGAAGGCTATGTTAGCACCGACATCAATATAGGACAAAACGCCGATTTCAATTTCCCAACCCCAGACATCTATACCAACACCACCGACAGCGCCAGAGTATACACCAAAATCATTGGACGCTCCAACGTTTTAGGCACACTTATCGACCACCATGTAAAAATCAAACTAAACAACACCATATACATCGACACAACTTTCGAAGGCTACCAACTCAATCAACACCAATTCAAAGTTCCCATTAACACTCTCACACCTCCTAATTCCGTCCTAAATGTTGAGTCTGTTAATATGCCCAATGTCGAACAAAACAAAAACTGCCTCGCTTATGCCACCATCACTTATCCACACAACTACAATTTTAGTAATACCAAAGCCTTTCTTTTCGAAATAGACAACAACACCGAAAAATACATCGAGATGAGCAGCTTCAATGCAGGCAGCAATCCCATCGTATATGACCTCACCAACCAACTTCGCCTCACGCCAACACTTGAAGCAGGCTTAATCAAATTTTTACTGCCACCCGCCAGCACCACCGCCACCAAACGCAAAATATACGTCATCAACACCGACAATATTTGCGACTATGGCACCATCTCGCCCGTCTGCAACCAAAATATGTACAACCTCCCACAACTCCAAACAACCCATTTCACCGACTATAGCTTAACCCAAAATCAAGGCAACTACCTCATTCTCACACACCCAAGCCTCCGCAGCGGCGACATCGACCAAGTCCAGCGATACAGCGACTACCGCGCCTCCACAGCAGGCGGCAACCACCAAACACTCATCGTCAACACCGAAGAACTATACGACCAATTTAGCTATGGCATAAGAAAACACCCCTTAGCCGTCCGAAACTTCATCAATCATTGCTTCCAAACGTGGACTACAGACCCCGACTATCTTTTATTATTGGGAAAAGGCATAGCATACAAAGATTTTGGCATAACAGACATCTACGAACGCTGCTTAGTTCCCACCTATGGCAATGTTGCCTCCGACGAAATGCTCGCCACATCTACCAACATCACGTATGTACCACAATTAGCCGTAGGACGCGTTCCCGCGCGCAGCAGCGAACAAGTACGAATATACTTAGACAAACTAATGCTTTATGAAGACCAATACCAAAATGCACCTTGCACCCGCGAAGCCCGAACTTGGATGAAAGATGCCCTACATATTGCAGGGGGATATAACCTAAGCGAGTCCAACGAATTCATTAGCACCCTCAATGCCTACAAAAATATCTATGAAGACACACTAATGGGCGGAAACGTCATACATACCTACAACAGAATCTCCGAACAAGTCATCGAAGACGAAGACTTGCACGAATACATTAACCCAGGATTAAACCTTATCACCTTTTTTGGGCATTCTTCTGGCGAACTCCTCAACGTCAATCTCAATAATCCCTACCAATACAGCAATTACGGCAAATTTCCTTTCTTTATAACAGGCTCTTGTTCCGTAGGCGACATACACGACGGCAGACCCGAAATAACAACCCTCCCCGAAGACTATGTTTTTGCAGACAACTTGGGTTCAATTGGTTTTCTTGGCACCGCCTCGCTTGGATTTCCCACCTATTTGTATGCTTATCTAAGCCGTTTCTACAATAATTTTTGCGACGACAACTATACCGACGGAATTGGCAAATCCATACAGCAAACCATCAGCGAAATCAGCCTACAATATCTCAATGACAAAGGCGCAAAAATAACAGCCCAAGAATACACCCTCACAGGAGACCCCGCACTCCGACTTCGCACCTTTGACCTGCCCGAATACATCATCGAAAACAACACAAACCGAACCGACATCAGTTTATTTCCCCAAAACCTCACCACTGATTTAGATTCTTTTCTCGTAAAAATCAACGTCAGTAACTTAGGCAAAGCAGTCAACGATTCTTTCTCACTCCAAATCAAAAGAACACTCCCCGACGGCACACAACAAACCTACCAAAGGCACATACCCGCAACCGTCTACAACGATACCCTTCAAATATACATAACAACAGGCGACCCCGCTATTGCAGCAGGCGAAAATCGACTGCTAATTACCATCGATGCCAACAACGAAATTGCCGAATCTTGCGAAGACAACAACCAAGCCGAACTCACCTTCTACATCTTTGCCGATTTGTTAATTCCTATTGCGCCTTGCAACTTTTCTATCGTTACACAAAACCCGCCCATTACACTATATGCCTCCACAGGACAGCCACACCTCACACCACTCGACTATGTTTTCCAAATAGACACCACCGAAGCCTTTAACAGTCCCGCCCTCAAAACACACCAGCAAAATAGTATTGGTGGCGTATTAACATGGCAGCCCGACATCAACTATCAGCCAAACAAAGTCTACTATTGGCGAACAGCCCGAAAAGCAGCAGTAGGAGAAGCCGAACGTTGGAAAAATACCTCTTTCATCTATCTCCCAACAAGCAGCGAAGGCTGGAACCAATCCCACTACTACCAATACAACTACAACAACTACAACAACACCGAAATAAATCCCATTACCCGTCAATTCCAATACGTCACCGACACCAATACCCTCTACCTCCACAACCCTCGACAAACAGGCGCTGTTACAAACCTACAGTTCCTGCTCAACAACCAAGTCCTACAGCAAAATACTTGCCTCCAAAACTCCTGCACAAATGGCATTGCTTTTGCCATAATGCCACCCAATTTCCCCTTAACTCCATGGACATCACAAAATATCAACCAACAATTTGGCTGCAATGGTTTGGGACAATACAATAATATCCATTGCGACTTCTCAACCAAATACGTTTTTGAATTTCCCAACGAAACACCTGAACATTGGAACAATATCAATAATTTTATCCAAAACATTGTCCCCAATGACTACTATGTTCTTGTCTATAGTGTAAAAAATCACCGCTTCGACAGCCCAAATTCTGACATATTGGAGCAATTTTTTACACAAATGGGCATCAACAACCTCAACAACTTAGACACTTCCAAGGCTTTTGTGGCTTTTGGCATCAAAAACAAACCCAACAGCGGACAAGCTACCATCTCTGCCACACCTGAAGCACCCACAACACTCAATATCACACCCATCACCACCGCCAACAATGGCAACTTTAAAACGCCCCTTATTGGTCCCGCTACACAATGGCAGACCGTCGAATGGCAAACAATACCCCACGAAAATCCCTCTGCTGACGAACAAACTGTACAGGTTTTTGGCATACAAAACAACCAAGAAACCCTACTTTTCACCACCAACAACAGCCCCATTGACATCAGCTCCATAGCTGCCAACCAATACCGATTCATTCGCCTACAACTCAACACCAAAGATACCATCAACAACACCCCACCGCAGCTACAACATTGGAGAGTCTTGTTCCATCGCGCCCCCGAAATGGCTATTAACCTAACCAACCAGTTTGTTTTCTACAACGACACCCTAAATCAAGGCGAAGACCTTTCATTGCTATACAGCATCACAAATCCCGAGATACACGCCACCGACTCTGTCAACATTCACTACCAAATAACCACCGAAAACGGACAAGTTTACCAACTTACGCCGCCCGCTCTCCCACCTATCAACCCACAAAGCACCACTACCGCCCAATTTTCTTATTCAACCGACAACATGATTGGACACAATATCCTCGCAGTTGTCATTAATCCAAACGACGAACAAATAGAAAAATTCAAGTTTAACAACGTCATGTACCTACCATTCTTTGTCACAACCGACAAAATAAATCCCAACATAGACGTTACCTTTGATGGCAGACACATCATAGACGGCGAACTCATTGCCGCCAAACCCACCATTAATATTCGCATTAAGGACGACAACCGAAACCTTGAGCTAAACGACACCAGCGATTATCGCCTATTTTTAGTCAATAAAGACAGTCTAAACCTATGGTCTATTGAGCAACGCATCTATTTCAACAATCCTAACATAACCTTCACGCCCGCCACCGACCAAGCCGCAACCAACAACAACAATATAGCTACCATAAGCTACCGTCCAACCCTACCCGATGGCACACATGTCCTAAAAGTAGAAGCAAAAGACCGAAGCAACAACAATTTTGCTAATGATGCCTACCGAATCAGCTTTACAGTAGACAATCGCCCTGCCATTTCCAACCTGCTCAACTATCCCAACCCCTTTACCACATCAACCCGTTTTGTTTTCACCCTAACAGGAGCCGAAGTCCCACAAGACCTCCGAATTCAAATAATGACCGTATCAGGCAAGGTAGTGCGCGAAATATCTACCACCGAATTAGGCAACATTCACATAGGCAAAAACATAACAGAATTTGCATGGGACGGCACAGACCAATATGGAAACAAACTTGGCAACGGTCTATACCTCTATAAAGTAACCAACCACCTAAATGGGCAGACCTTGCAACACTATGACACACCTGCCGACCGTTTTTTTGAAAACAACTTAGGTAAAATGTACCTAATGCGATAAACCACAAGCCACATCATTCACTTTATACTAACAAGCTCACAAAACAACACAAAATAGACACACATAACTACACCAAACAAACCCTAACTTAAACAAAAAGTCTCCTTTCTACCAATATAGAAAGGAGACTTTTGTAATTAACAACACTATTAAATCATCATACCAAAAAATAAACGACAAAAAGCACAAAAAACACACCTTAAAAAGAACAACAAAAAAATAACCTCCAAAATAATCACAAATAATTAACACCTAATTATTCCATCAATTAACACTAATATTTACATCAATGAACCTCAACAACAGCAAAACAACATTTCAAAACAACTCAATCATTATAAAAAACCAAACAAAAATATCATCATAAATGAACCACCCACACCTATTAATAACTAACCATTAACCACCAACAATCAAAAAACCCCGAAGGGGTGACAAGTTTATAGCAAAATCAAACAACATAATCTTTAGAAAAAACCCCGAAGGGGTGACATAATTCAAAAACCACCAAAAATAACAAAAACTACTCTCCAAAACCCTCAAAAATCATAAAAACAAAAACACAATATTCCCACACTTAAAAAAAACATTAACAATTAACCATTAACAATTAATAATTATCAACACAATATTCCCTTACACAAAACACACACAACCATTAACAATTAACAATTGACAATTAACAACCATAAAAGCCCCACCAACAATCAAAAAACCCCGAAGGGGTGACAAGTTTATAGCAAAATCCAACAACCCAATCTTCAGAAAAAACCCCGAAGGGGTGACATAATTCAAAAACCACCAAAAACAACAAAAACTACTCTCAAAAACCCTCAAAAATCATAAAAACAAAAACACAATATTCCCACACTCAAAAAAAACATTAACAATTAACCATTAACAATTAATAATTATCAACACAATATTCCCTTACACAAAACACACACAACCATTAACAATTAACAATTGACAATTAACAACCACAAAAGCCCTACCAACAATCAAAAAACCCCGAAGGGGTGACAAGTTTATAGCAAAATCCAACAACCCAATCTTCAGAAAAAACCCCGAAGGGGTGACATAATTCAAAAACCACCAAAAACAACAAAAACTACTCTCCAAAACCCTCAAAAATCATAAAAACAAAAACACAATATTCCCTTACACAAAGTACACATTGACATTCGACAAGTACACATTGACATTCGACAAGTACACACTGACACTCGACAAGTACACACTGACACTCGACAAGTACACACTGACACTCACAAGCCACACACCCCCATTAATAATTAACCATTAACAATTAATAATTAACCATTAACCATTAACAATTAAAACCCTGCTTCGCGCAAAGCACACACAAAAAAAATCTCCCACCATGCAACAAGCAATGACGGGAGATTTTGCGGCATTAACAACAACTTAAAACATAAAACCAAAGCGAAGATAAAAACGAAAAATACCAGAATTAAAATTAAATTGATTAATACTATAGCTCATTTTATACAAGTTATGACTAAGCACCGGATCATCTGTTGTCTTTACGGGTAGTTTAATTTGATACGCCAATTGCGTACCCGTATCTATAATAAACGAATGAGCAATAATACCTTTGAATCCAAAAGAATAAGAAGCCCCTAAAAAATGCGAATTAATAGAAGCCGATTTTAAAGAATAGTCTTCATAATTCGGCATATCAAAATGCGTATTAGCCAAAATATAACGAGCCGAGAGGTTACTATAAAACCCCATAGGCAACAAATTATTCCGCCCCATAAGTAGCCTTGCCTTACCTGTAATACCCAGACAAATTTCATGTGTATCCGTACTGCCATCTACTATATTATCAGAAGTATTAGAAGATAAACTATACCGACCGCCGATATTAGGAAGCAAAGTGTATTCAGTACTAATAGCCAAATTGCGTTTAACCAAATACTCTCCTACAACACTATAACGCATAACAAAAACAGATGTAGGCTTTCCCATTGCATATTCTGCTATATTAAGAGACGGTATAGCGCCTGCCATAATAAGTCCCCTTTTGCCCATATAACCCGATACTTGTCCATGAACAGGACTACATAAAAGAAAAACAAACACAAAACACCAAAAAATAGCTGCTATTTTTGGCATCTTACAAAACATTATACTATTTAGTTGGTTCATAAAATTATTTAACGATTTGATTAAGAGTGTCATAAACAGAAGAATTTAACAAAGTTCTAGTAACTTTTTGCTCAAACATATTATAACTCACCATATCATAGCTCCCCGTTTTAACATTATACAGTATCGCAATGTATGCGGCTGTATGGGCAGGATAAAAAGCATTAACAAAAGCCACAGGAAACAAAGTAGGCACAGCAAAAGACATAGAGATATTTCTACCAGCCCTAAAGTTCCCCTCTTTCACACTCACCCAGCCTGTCCACAGCACATACTCCGCTTTATATTTACGCGCAATTTCGTTAACAGTTTGCTGATTATAGCCATGCCCATCAATCATCCCCAAATCTACCTGCTCACTCATCCATTGATTGAGCAACACTATATCATTAAATGTTTCCGTGTCATCTGTTTTAAGCTCATTTACATCTAAGATTTTCATGTCCAAATCAGTCATATCTGCGCACTTCTTAAGCACCTTCTTAAACTCGACTTGCTTTTTTTCTGCTTCGATAAACTGCATTTTGTGTTTCTTTCGCAAATCAATACTTGCGAAAAAAGGATTCACCACCAAAATTTTATCAACCCCCAAGCGCGCACCCTT
The DNA here is from genome assembly GCA_016787295.1 of Chitinophagales bacterium. Lineage (GTDB taxonomy): Bacteria > Bacteroidota > Bacteroidia > Chitinophagales > UBA2359 > JAEUUX01. Next base: position 6,146 of record JAEUUX010000296.1, on the reverse strand, counting down.
TTTTTGACGCTTATAATACAGGTCTCGCGACTTCTCTCTCCCTGCCTTTGTTACAAAACGCTTACGACTATCCATTCTTTTTTGAGCAATTTTTTGTGCAGCCTCAAACTGACGTACAAAAGCCGTATCATTCAAGTATTGTTTCATAGCAACATCTATAAAACTACCTTCTGTCGCTGTTTTTTTGTCATCATCATCGTCGTCATCGTCTTCTTTCGGGCTGGGTTCTGCCAGTTCTTTTTTATCTTTATAATGAAACATACCCAATTGAATAAACAAATCTTTGCTAAACATAGCGATTTCTTTATTTTCGGGAAACCTTTTTTTCAATTCCCAACCGTATGCCAAAGCAACCGCATTCATTTCTCTGGCACTAAGGCGGTCAAACAAAGCATAAACTCGCTGCAATTCGCCTTGCACCGAATCCACCACAATTTCTTCTGCTATGGTCGTTTCATTTTCTTCATTCCTAAACAAAGTATAACCACACAAAGCCTTAAGCGTTGTTGTATGCAAATACTCGTCCGTAGGATTATTCCTAAGCAACAAAAAAGAGTGATACAAAGACTCCTGAAACTGCTGATTGTGCAAAAAAACCATCGGCATTTCATAACGCGCCATCGTTTGCAAAGCATCAAATTGTTTTTCCGACACAATATACTGCTGTTTGCCTTGTGTAGTTACATTTCCCACCAAATCTTGATAAGCATTGCGGCGTTGTTCCACATCAGGGTGCGTACTAAGGCTATCAGTAATAGGGTCAACATCGATTTCGCGCACCTTATCCAACAAATAAGTATCAGGAAAATGAATATCGTTGCCCTCCAAAAATGCTTTATCAAACTTAGCCTCATCAAAAGGTAGATGAGCAAACTGTAGAATATCAAACACCCTATCTAAACTTGCCGTAGAGTAGTTAGTCAGTAAAAAACGCTCCAAACCCACCTTATCTGCTTCCATTTCAAGACCACGTGAATAGTAATTTTTAGCCAACAGTCTTTTATCAAAACCCTCATTGTTCAACACATCGCGCTCATTGCTATTTTTATCAATTCGCTGCACTTCTTGAAACAAATCGAGGGCATGTTTTTTCTCAACATGCGTAATTTCGTGGCTCAAGATATAGGCTAATTGCGCTTCATTTTCGATTTGTGCCAACAAACCAAGACTTATAAAAATGTTACCATTGTCATTAGCAAAAGCATTCACCACATTAGAACGCATAATGTAGACATTGATTTTTTTGCGCAAATCAGGATTATTTTGCAACAAAACATCAACAACCTGATTGAGATAACCATTCCATTCCTCGTTAAAAACGATTAAACCACTTTGCATTAAATTATCTATGGCAAAAGCAGTTTCTAAATAAAAATACTTTTTGTCAGCCTTCTCACTTGCTTGGGCTGTCGTTTGAGATTTTTTAGCATCTAACTCGCTAATTTGCTTTTTGTATTTCACCGATGAAGGCGTTGTAACTTCTTTAGGCAGTTTGCCCGTGTTTTTTAATGGAGTATATTTGTCAGAAGAGCTTTGTGCATACAAACAAAGGCTCATCAACAAAAAACTCCAACAAAGTAATTGTTTTCTCATTTGAAAGGTATTGTTAGATAATGAAAAAGCGGAATCAATTAGCAAAGGTACACCAAAAAACCGAACTTATTATATGCAACAATGCTTTGCAACAAAATTATTTTTTGTTAATAACAAGAAACAACCGATGCCTAAGCGCAAAAAAAAACCTTGCCTTTGCGCACAAAGCACAAAAAGGCAAGGTTTTTAAGCATAATATTTATTACAAAAAAGCAAAATAGATAAACACACTGTTATAGCCCCGCAAGAAGGCAACTAAAAAACTAATTAAGGATATAGCGAAGTGCAAGTCCGCCTCCCATAGTAAACATAAAACGTCGGTCTTGTAAGCCCAAAGTAGGTTTAACATTAAACATAAAATTGATAGGGGCATCAAAGGTATATTCAAAACCCACAATACCGTCGGCACCCAGCATCAGCGAGCTACTAGCAACACCAACATGACCACCAAGTCCATACACCAAATTAAGATTGGGCATAAACAATTCAGCATGTTGCTCCACCAGCAAAGTGAGGCTACCACCGCCATTCACACCAAAATAAGCACCAGCAATTGCCTCAAGTGCAGTACGGTCCGACATAAAATGTTTGTAAGTAATGCCCGCAGGTGCGCCCACATGTACGCCAATAGCATTAGTGTATTGAGCGGTGGCTTGCGTGGTAGCCAAACAAAAAGAAAGTACGAAAGTAGCTAAAAAGAACGCAAGTTTTTTTTGCATCGCTAAGTAATTTTTATTATTAAAAGATAGATTGTAGGGTTGTAAATAAACCTATTTTTCGCCTTTAGGGTGTGCTTGTTGATAAACTTCCCGCAAACGCTCTATGCTGTTGTGCGTATAAATTTGAGTAGAAGACAAATCGCTGTGTCCCAAAAGCTCTTTAATAGCATTGAGGTCTGCACCTCCATCAAGAAGATGGGTAGCAAAGCTATGGCGCAAAACATGCGGATTCTTTTTGTTGGCAGTAGTGACTATAGATAAGTATTCTGTTGTGATTTGATGGATTTTTTTGGCATAAATCGGTTTAGCAGTATTCGAAAGCAGCAAATAATCATGGTCGAGGGTCGGAAAAGTGGCATTTTTCAAAGCTATATACTGTTGTACCAACACAATAAGGTGCGGCAACAAAGGTAGGTTGCGTTGTTTACCACCTTTGCCCCAAATGCGAACAATTTGCAGCGAAAAATCAAAATCTTTTGTTTTCAAAGCCACCAACTCACCCACCCGAATACCCAAACTGTATAACAATTCTATCACCAACTTGTCGCGCACACTGCACCAGTCCTCCGCCCAAGGCGATTCGTCCAATAACTGCTTCATTTTGCTTGCTTCAATGACTGTTGGCAGGCGTTTAGGTATTTCAGGCAGAAACAAAGCGTCAGTAGGATTATTTTCAATCAACCTTTTTTTGAGCAAAAAGCGATAATACGATTTCAGCGCCGAAATTTTGCGATGAATAGAGGCAGCAGATAATTTGTCGGTCGACAATTGGCTTATCCAACGGCGAATATGACGCAATTTCACCAAAGCATCATCTTGGGTTACATCAAGAAAATGCTCCATTAAAAAATCGTTATACTGCTCCAAATCTTTTGTATAAGCATTAATGGTATGCGGAGAATAACGTTTTTCAGATGTGATGTATTGTATAAAAGCAAGGCGGTGTTGCATGGCTATAAGGAAATGAAAAATTTAGAAAATACTTTTTTTATTAAAAACAAATCATCATTCAAACTTTAATACGAAACTCAAAAACAACCATTGCTCTTACGCAGCCACCAATTTTTGACTTTCATAAAGGCGTTTGAAATGACCATCGGGCAGTTGCAGCAGGTCGTCGGGCGCACCAAATTCCACCATCTTACCTTTTTCCATCACCATAATATAATCAGCATTTTGGATAGTAGAAAGGCGGTGTGCAATAACAATAGCTGTGCGGTTTTTGACCAAAGTTTCTACGGCGGCTTGCACCAATGTCTCCGTTTGTGTGTCAATAGACGCAGTTGCTTCGTCCAATATCAAGATACGTGGATTATAGACCAACGCTCTAATGAAAGAAATTAACTGCCTTTGTCCAACAGATAGCGTAGCACCGCGCTCCACAATTTTGTGGTGATAACCATCGGGCAATTGCTCTATAAACTCGTGCGCGCCTACCATTCGGGCAGCTTGTTCCACAATTTTGGGGTCAATACTAGGATTTCGCAACGTAATATTGTCATAAATAGAACCTGTAAACAAAAACACATCTTGCAACACCAAACCAATATTAGCACGCAAAGCATGTAGCTCGTATTGTTCTATCGGAATACCATCTACGGCGATAGTTCCTTTCTGGATTTGATAAAAACGATTCAAAATGTTGATAATAGACGATTTACCTGCGCCTGTTGCGCCTACAATAGCTAAGGTTTTGCCTGCTTCGAGGTTAAAACTTAACTCACGCAACACCAAATTTTCTTCGTCATATGCAAAATCCACTTTGTCAAACACAATATCACCTTTCACACGACGCTGTATGGTGCCATTGTTGGGTATATTTTCTTGACGGTTTAGGAGGCTAAAAACGCGCTCCGATGCCACAAGTCCCATTTGTAAGGTATTGAATTTGTCGGCGAGCATTCGCAGCGGACGAAAAAGCATATTTAGATACATCAAAAAAGCAACCAACATGCCCAGACTTGTTTGTCCGTGAATGACCCAGCCTGCACCAAACCACACCAACAAACCCCAAGCCGAAGCCACAATGATCTCGACCGCAGGAAAAAAAACCGAATATGCCCAAATAGAACGAATGTGGGCAGCAGTGTGTTCGCGATTAATTTCCTCAAATTTTTTGTATTCGGCTTGTTCAGCGCCAAAAATTTGCACCACATTCATACCACTAATGTGTTCTTGCAAAAAAGTATTGAGGCGTGCCACTTGGTTGCGGACACTCTGAAACGATTTATTCACCGATTCTTTGAACCAATAAGTGGCATAGAACAACATAGGAATAGGAATGAGCGAGACCAATGCCAAACGCCAATCGCTGTAAAACATAATGGCAAAAACCATGACGATAGTTAGCAAATCGGCAGCAATATTAATCATGCCTTCCGAAAAAATATCGTTGATGGTTTCCACATCGTTGATAGCTCGTGTGGTGGACGTGCCGACGGGGGTGGTATCGAAATAACGTAGCCGAAAATTAACAATTTTGTCAAAAACGCGCACACGCAAATCCTTAATGACCGTTTGTCCGAGCCAATTGGCGGCATAGTTGAAATTATATTGCAAGGAACTTTCCAAGACCAACACTCCCACCAATAGCAAAGTCATGCGAGTCAAACCAGCATAATCGCCCACCAACACATAATTGTCTATGGTGTTTTGGATAAGATAGGGACGCAAAGGACCCAATGCTGCCGTGATAATAGACAAAAATATGGTAAATAGAAATGTTTTTTTATAGGGGTTTGTGAGTGCGATAACAGGTTTGAGTTTTTGCCAATCAAAAATTTTGTTCATAGATTAAGAGGCATTATAATTGCCATTTGTATAGATTTGTTTTTTTGAATTTTCGGTGCAAAGGTACGAAAAAAGCCGTAAAAATCGTTACTGACTTTTACGACTTTGTGCTACTGACATTATTGACTACCTTATTCTTTAATTTTGGATTTTGCTTTTATTTTTCCGCTATTGCCTGCCACAGGTGGTTTTTCAATAGTGGGATTTGTTTGTTTAGGGGTGGTTTTTCCCTTAACATTATTGACCGCCTCCTTGATGTCATTGATCACCTCTTTGACATTGCCAGTTTTTATATCCTGCACCACATCGTCTATCACATCGAGCAAGCCGCCTTTTTTAGGTGGTGTTTTGCCGTCGGGAACTTTGGTAGGAGTTTCGTTCTTGGGATTGCCTTTGACCGCGTCCAACACATCGTCTATCACATCAAGCAAGCCGCCTTTTTTAGGTGGTGTTTTGCCGTCGGGAACTTTGGTGGGAGTTTCGTTCTTGGGATTGCCTTTGACCGCGTCCAACACATCGTCTATCACATCGAGCAAGCCGCCTTTTTTGGGTGGTGTTTTGCCGTCGGGAACTTTGGTGGGAGTTTCGCTTTTTGGATTGCCTTTGATGTCTTCCAATACCGTTTCGGAATTTTGGGGCAAATCTTTACCTTTGTTAGCAGGGATTTTGGTAGGAGTTTCGTTTTGATTGCCGCCCTTAAGGTCTTTCAACACTTCTTTGGCTTGGTCAAAAATAGTAGGTTTTGAGTCATTATTAGAATCATTGTTGGTTGATTCGTTGTTGGGTTTCATCAAATCGTCGACGGCATCACCCAATATATCTAAGATATTTTTCTTTGACATGGATTAAAAAAATTGTTGTAAAAAAAAATAGAAATTTGGTTTAAAGGTACGTTTTTTTGAGTTATAGTCAAAACAGTTCAGGTTTTCAATTATATTATTATTGCGCGATTTAATTTTGTTTAGATATTTAAAAATTAGTGTTTTTAAAATCCCCAAAACAGCCTTATCTTTGCCACAAAAAAAATATGGTAACGCTTACGAA
>JAEUUX010000291.1 GCA_016787295.1 Chitinophagales bacterium | reverse complement strand
GAAGCTATGTTAACGAAGAAATAATGAAAAAATTCGCAGAACAAATAAGCGGCGAAGAAGAAGACAAAGACAAGAAACAGAAAAAATAATCCATATTGCCTTTACCTATAAACACCAAACCCGCCCTATCTCTCCATAGCAGGAGAGACGGGGCGGGTTTGGCATCTACCTAATTATATCGACTCGACATACTGTTTAAAATTGTTCAGAATTGCCTGCCAACCCGTTTTTTGTAAATCAACAGGATTAACGTTTTCTGCCTCAAAAGTAATAGTGACTGTAGTGGTATTATTTTGCATACCATCAAAAATCACGGCTGCTTGCCTGCCATCACCCATTGTATAAGCCAATTTTTTGTTGGTTATTATTTCGTCATATACCGCCCAAAAGTCGAACCCAAAACTTCCGTCTTTGGCTTCCATTCGGGCTATGTATTTTCCTCCTACTTGTAGGTCGTTGCTGGCAGAGGGGCAATGCCAATCAAGGCTCGCAAAATTCCACCCGACAATATGTTTAGGGCTGGTATAACACTCCCAAACTTTACCTGAATTGCCTAACACAGTTGCTTGAACTGTTATTTTTGTTGCTGTCATTATACTGCTAAATTTGATAAATATATTATGTTTTTATTTGAGTTTGGGTAGTTTACCGCACCAAGGTCACATTGCCCTGAACATGCTCTGTTTTGTCGTCGGTATATACCACATCAATATAATAGACATATACCCCAAGCGGTGCGTTCAAGCCATTGTGTAAGCCGTCCCAACCTACCAATAAATCATCGGTTTCGGCACTATACATCAGTGTTCCCCAACGGTCATATACTTTCATGCTCAACGAACGAACATTGTAACCAACAGCCCTAAAAATGTCGTTCACATCATCACCATTGGGCGAAAAAGCAGTCGGCACGCGCAATTTGTTAGGACGAATGACGGTTATTGTCACATCGGCTTCGGCGCTGCACCCCAGTTCGTCGCTCATCAATACGGTATAGGTTGTATTGCCCGGCGGAGATGCTACAGGTGATGTACAGTCATCGCAACTAAGGTCGGTAGCAGGTGTCCACTCAATCGTCAATGGACTGCCAATGCTTGACTCGGCGAGTAGATTTAAGGTCACATCATCACCTTGTTCTATGGTTATATTATCATTCGAAAAAGCAGCGCTAACACTTGCCACATTAACAACTTGCTGCGCAGTATCGGCACAAGTACCCATGCTCACAATAAGGCTAACGATATTTGTTCCATCGGTTACCCAAGAGACAGGCGTAGGTGTCGCCGTATTTTGAGTGCCACTGCCTTCAAAATCCCAAGTATAGGCGGATCCAGCAATAGGAGTGCCATTGATAGTTGCTGTTACATCGGTATTCACACAAACCAAAGTATCCGACAAACTGAAATTGGCAGCGTTTTCCATCGATACCACATTATAGAAAAATACCAAAGAATCGCTCATGCAAGATGTAGCCACATCAACCGCAAAAGCATAATATGTTCCTACTGTATCGGGATAAAACTCTATACCTGTCGACAAAAGGTTGCCATTGCTTGGGGCATCGTACCATGCCACATTTGTGCCAGCAGCGGTACTCACCACAAAAGCCGTTTCGTTGATAGTGCCAGCACAACCACTAATAGTATCATTGCTCACCAAAGTAGGCGTAGGCACATTGGGACAATTGCACAACTCGACCGTAATGCTCACAAAAGCCGTATCAGATTGACAAGCATTACCACCTGCTACAATGTATTGCAGTGTATAGGTTTGTGCCATTAAACCAGCAGTGTTGAAAGTTGCGTTAGCGGCATTGAAAGCTGTTGCAGGAAAAATCGGATTATCCGAAGCTATCGACCACATGCCTCCACTCTGTTCGCTTTGCAACAAATTGTTTAAGTTTACTACATCAGGTGTATCGTTGCAAATAGTCGTATCGGTATCAATGCCTGCATTAGGCGGTAGAATGATATTGACAATTGCCAAAGCCGTGTCACTGCCACATTGTGTGCCGTTTTGTGTAATATAGTTAAACGTATAGGTATCGGGACTTATGGCATCGGGATTAAACGTGCCATTGGCGGTATCAAAGGCATTAGCAGGTGGAATAGCAGACGTATCGTTGAGTTCCCAAATGCCATTGGGGTCTTCTCCATTCACAATATCTGCCAAATTCACCAAATTGGTATCATTATTACAAATCGTAAAAATGCCCCCTGTGCCTGCATTGGTGGCATTTGTAATTGTGATGACAACCGTTGCGCTATCAGCAGGACATATTCCTGAATCATCTACAATATAGGTAAATCCATAAATATCAGGAAATTGACCGGTGACTTGGAATGTGCCATTGATGGCATTGAAGGCACTGGCGGGCGTGGGTATTCCGTTAGTAACAATCCAAACTCCTCCTACTGGTTGATTTTCTATAAAACTATTGAGGTTTAACAAAGTATCTTGTTGCGAACAAAACAAAGCATTGTTATCTTCTCCTGCATAATTACGTCCGTCGATGGTGATATTCACCCAAGCAGTATCGGTAGGGCAAGCATTGCTGCTGGCGATGGTATAGGCAAAATCATAGCTACCGGGTGTGTGGTTGCCAATGCTCCATGTGCCAAACAGTGGGCTAAATGTTCCTGCGTCGGGTGCGATATTGGGTGTCGACCAAGCACCACCAACAACTGCGTCGGGTACAAGACTAAACAAGTTGATGATGTTGCCTGTACCATTACAGTACTCGTCAGCGGTGTCGGTTCCTGCCACTATTGGAGCATCGATGGTAATGGTAACGCTGGCTCCATCTGCCGAACAGCCACCTATGCCTGCTTGTGTATAGGCAAATGTATAGGTGCCGGGGCTATGTCCTTCGGTGGTGAATGTGCCTGTATTGGCATTAAACGCGCCTGCATCAGGCGCTAATCCTGTTGAACTCCATGTCCCTCCTGCATCTGCATCGGGTAGATATGACAATAAATTGAGCGGCGTTGTTGCGGTATTACAAATATTGTCGGTGGCATCGGTGCCTGCTTGCGGTTGTGCCACAACAGTAAGCGTTTGTACCGAAGAGTCGGGGCAAGTAGGCGAAGCAGACGGATTCGTTAAGGTATAGGTTAGTTGATAGTCACCTGTGTCGGCATTGGTCGGAATAAAATCGGCACCCGAAATAGTAGCAGGATTGCTGCCGTTGGGTGTAGCAGTTATTGCCCAAGTGCCTGCTTGTGTGGTAGGAAACAGCAAAGTATTAAGGTCAAAAGCATTGAGCGAATTACAGACCTCTGATGGTGTTATAGTGGTTACATCGGGGCAGGCACAATTTTGTACTGTTACCGCAACTGTATAACTAATCGGTTCGCAAGGGTCTTGGCTAAGAGAATATGTAAAGGTATAAGCCCCTGTTGGTACACCTGTAAAATCTAAATTGGAGAAAGCGCCACTTGCTCCCGAATTATCAGTATCTGTCCATTCGCCTGCTGTCGAACCTGCTGTTATTAAATCTACAAAATTGATGATTGAGCTACCATTGGCATTGCTATTACAAACCGATACGTTGGGGGTAACGTTGGCACCAATAGGCTGCACTACATTGATGGCTACTTGTGCGGAGGCAGCAGGGCAACCGTTGTTGGTATTGATAGTATAATTAAAAGCATGAATACCAGTAGCTTGTCCATCGGGATTGAAAGTGGCAAAAGCAGGACTAAACCCACCGGGAGGTGTTCCCGATGCTAAGGTCCACAAACCACCAGATTGTTCGCCTTGCAAAGTTTGGCTAAGACTGATAGGTGTACTTTGGTTGTTACAAGCTGTAATGCTCGTATCTGTTCCCACTACAGCAGGTGCGCCCACTTGGAAGGTTAGCGTTGTTATATCTGAAGGACAATTAGCTCCAGACCCCTGAATGCTATAGGAAAAAGAATAAACACCCGCTGTTTGTCCAAAAGGATTAAAAGTATTATTTACAAAATTAACGGCTCCCGGTGTGGGATTGCCCACAAACAGTTGCCACGTGCCAAAAGGTTGTTCCCCTTCTACATAGTCTGCCAAAACTAAGTCTTGGTTTTGGTTGTTACATACCAAAACAGTATTGCCTATACCTGTGAAAGGAGGCGGTATGACATCAATAAATTGAGAGGAAATATTCGGACAACCGGGCGGAACAGGATTGTTTAGTGTAAAAATAACTTCATATTGTCCTGGATTGGCGTTGGTAGCATCAAAAATAGTTCCGTTGATGGTGGCGGGAATAGGACCAATAGGGATTTGACCAATACTCCATGTGCCAGCTTGGGTAGTGATTTGGAGATTCGTTAAATCGAATGTTCCATCAACATTACACAATGTGCCAACAGGTGCTATGGTTTCCACGCTTGGACAACCACACTCGGCAACAGTCACCGTCACTAAATATTCTTCCACAGTTCCGCAAATGTCTAATGCATAGATAAAGACATAATTACCCGCAGGAATACCATCAAAATTAAGGTTATCAACACTGCCTACAGCACCTGAGTTATCGGAGTCTGTCCAAACACCATCAGTACTGCCCGACAAAATGAGGTCGTTGAGATTGATAGTAGAACCATTAAATGGGTCATTACAAATATTCGCTTCCCCCAAAACGGTAGGAGATTCGGGTGGTGTGGTCACGATTAAGGATTGTGTCACCGCCTCCGAGCTACAACCATTTTGTGTTATTATCAAACTATAGTCTCCTTCTTCTGCCAACGATATATCATTGATAATAATCGAAGACGAGCTATTGTTGCCTATTGGCGTTGTCCATTCAAAAGTGAGGTTGGCAGGTGGTTCGGTACCGTTGTAATCTGCCATTAATGTTTGTCCTGTACAAATGGGGTTGGGTGAAAGGCTAAACGAGGCTATTGGCGCTGCCAATACAGTTACTTCGATTGGAACCAAATCACTTTCTATACAGTTGGGCAAAGTTTGGCTTACATAATAGGTAAAGGTACCTGCTGCATCAGTATTGGGGATATACGGAATGACATTGCCTACTCCATTTGGGTCATCATACCACAAAATGTTTTGTCCTGTTGCTGTTAAGGCAATTGCTGCTTCGCCTTGACAATAGGTCAGGTTTTGTGGTGGAATGGTGGGTGGTGGTGTACCAACGACAACTGTTTGTGTAGCAGTACCACTACAACCGTTTTGGCTGTTCCAACTATAGGTGATGGTGTGTGTGCCAACGCCCGCCAAAGCAGGATTGAAAGAACCTGTTCCGTTGCCATTGCCCAGATTGGTAACACCCGCTCCACTAAATTGTGCGATACCCAAAGGTGGGTCTACATTGACCGTGAAGCACTCTTGCACGCCATTGTGACTAAAAATACCGCTACCCAATACAAGACCAGTAGCGTTATCGGTGATGGTGTAGGGGAAATCACCGTCGGGAGGGAAAAAACCTGCGGGATAGTCGCACCATTCTACGGAATAGAACAAAGTTGGATCTAAGTATTCTTGAATGGCATCAAAATTGCTATTGATAGGCAAAGGACCCATCCACGTGCCGCCCAAAATACTGGCACTAGCGCTCCAATGAAATTGTGGTGTGCCTGTTGCATTGGAGCCGTTGTATACAAAAAGAGTGTTTTCTAAGTCAGAAAATCCATCTGTTTGTACATTGATAGTATAGCCCGGTGTTATGTATCCACCTGCGGTTGCAAAATCCCAAGCGCTTAGATTAGCAATTGGAGCATTACATTCAAAATAAAGTACGCCATTGACCAGCGTTCCGCCGTTGATGTCAAATCCTATGGGTGGGCATTGAGCCAATGTCGTCAAAGAATAGCATAGAGAACATAACCAAAATAATACAATTGGTTTATGGAATAAAGAATATGGCATGTCGGTATTAGGTTTTTTATAGAGGAAAAGATGTTATTTGGGTTTTGATATTGATTCGATAACTTGATGATTTAGGTAGCAAAAATCGTGCAAAATTACGGCAGTTTTTTGTATAACGTTGATAGTAGACGAAAATTGTAGATAAAGTAGCAAGATAATTGAAAAAATGTGGCATTAAAGTATTTTTTGATACTCCAAAATTCCAAATCTATTCAAAAGAGAGGCTTTTGTTTGACAAAAAAAATACAAAACGCTTGTTTTCTATTGCTTAAGAAAACAAACATTTTGTATTGGTTTAGGAATGTTGATATTATAAGATTTTTTACCACTCGGCGGTAGGGTCAAGTTGGTATACGCTTGCCATTTCTTGGAGCAAGGGTGCCAAATGTTCGCTGGGATAAGCTTTTCTACCACCATAGATGGGAGTTGTTTCTATGCTGGGTATTTGCAGGTTGGTTTGTGTCAATATGTGTTTTATTGACTCATACCATGAGTCTTGTAGTTTTGCCTCCCCAACAAAAACACCTTCAGTTTGTAACAATGCCTCATGTTCAGATGGCTCAAAAATGCCCAAAGCATACGCCCAAAGTTCGTTGAGGGCTGTTTGTAGGCGCATTTGAGCTGTTTCGTCGTTGGCATTGCCCAATTGTTTTATCCATGTATCGGCGTGTAGGACATGATATTTGAGTTCGCCTTTTATTTTGGTTGCCAATTGTGCCAAAGGGCGAAAAGTGGATTGCTGCAAAAGTTGATAGCGCAAAATTTCGGCATGATCATATAAAAAATGACGCACCAATGCTATTTCATAATCGGTAGTGGGAATAGCAACCAAGTGGGAACAACGGAAATCTTGAGCAGTACGCCCAAATGTAATGGTATCAGGATTTGGTTCGCCAAGATGTTCGTGCAAGATGGTATAACACGCCAAGGCATGACCCAATTTGTCTTGTGCCATAGACGAAAAAGCAATGTCTTCTTCTAAGGTAGGACCTATGCCTGTCCATTCGGAGTTGCGATGCCCCAAAATAAGCGCATCATCACCCATTTTATACAATAAATCTTTGATGGCAGTTTGTGTCATTTTGTTTAATGGGATAATTTGGTAAAAATATTCTGTTGTATTATCTTACCAACACTCTTGTTCAAAAATGTTGGTAAGATGAATGAAAAAAATTAGTTATTGATAGTAATGGCTACTGCTTTTTCGTCCGATGGAATTGTGCCTCCCAAAGAACAAGGTACTGCGTCGAAACGCGAAATTAAATAACCAGCACCTGTAGGCACACTATTATCCAATTCTATTTGGTCGATGGTCACTTTGCCTGTGCTTGATACAGTTGGAGCAAAAGCTGTTAGCAAAATATCATTGCTACTATAGGTGTTGTTGGAAGAATAGTAGATTTGTTGTGCAAAGGCGCGCAAGGTGTTATCGTCCAAGCCTAAATCTTCGCTGTAGGTAACGCTACCTGACAAAGTGGCAGTGCCATTAATAACAGCACTTTTGCTGATAGTAGTGGGTGAGATGGTAAAGTTGCTAATGGTAACTGTGCAACTTGGCTCGGTGATGGGATTATCTTCGCCGCAACCTGTGACGAACATCAGGCTAAAGACACCCAAAAACAAATACCACACCAATAGGTGTTTATGGAGATTTTTAGTCATACGGAAAATGTTTTTTTTGTTTATTTTTTGGTGAACACTGGAATGAGAGGTGGTTCCCAAGTGGCTTGGGTTATTTGTCCGTTTTGGTAGTCGATTTGTACTACAAAATCAACACTTTGTCCTTGTGCGTTCGTTGTTCCTACTTTCCACCAAGAACTGCGTGCATTGCCATTGGGCGATTTTTGTTGTTCTATGTTTTGTAGATGATATTTTTGTTGTTGTAATTGGTTTTCGACAAAAATACTTTCTTCGCTTTGTTGATTATCGCTCTTAAAAAAATTGCGATATATCCAAAAAGCAACTGCCCAGAATATCAGCACCATTATCCAGAAAAATGGATCATTGAGGGCATCTTTTAGTTTAAGAACGGCTTCTGCCATATTGCTTTGTCGCAATAAAATGATTTGCATAGTATGCGTTTTTATTGGGGATAGGTACGATTAAATAGTGCTGTAAGATATTTGCCAATAATATCAAACTCAAGATTAACAGTGGTGCCGATTTGATAGGTATGAAAGACGGTGTTTTGGTGGGTATAGGGGATAATGGCAACCGAAAAGGTATCTTGTGTTGGCAAAATAACGGTTAGGCTTGTTCCATCTATACACACCGAACCTTTGTTGACCAAAATATTGTCGGAGGTTTCGGTATATTGAAAAGTATAGTACCAACTGCCACCACTTTCTTCTATTGCCACACATTGAGCAGTTTGGTCGACGTGTCCTTGCACAAAATGTCCATCGATGCGGCTATCGGCTTTGAGACAGCGTTCGAGGTTGATTTTTGTTCCCACTTGCCATTGGCTTAAGTTAGTGCGTTGGATAGTTTCACGAATGGCGGTGACGGTATGTGTGTGTTGGTCACACGCCACAACGGTCAGGCACACGCCATTGTGCGCCACACTTTGGTCGATGTGGAGGTCGGGTGCGAGGGGCGAAGCGATGGTGATATGGACGTTTTCTTGGTCGGTTTGCAGTTGCGTGACCGTGCCAATGGTTTCTATAATTCCTGTAAACACAAGGGATATTTGTGGGTGATGAAATAAATTTAGCTATTTGAGGAACAGAAAAAGGATTATTTTTTCCACTCGATGTGTCCGTTGATGTTGTTGCGTTCAAAAACTTCTAAAATTTCGGTACAAAATTTCACAAGTTCATAGTCTTGACTCTTTTGGGCTAATTCATATAAGCGAATGAACATTTTTTTGCCTGTTTCGGTTTGCTTATAAGTTTTTTTGATGTAGTTGTGTTTTCCACACAGCGTTTGCCCATTTTCTATCGTAGCTTCTCCGCCATATTCCTTGGGTTTGATGTGGTCTACATGCAATTCCACACCTTCGCGCTCGCCTTTACCACATATCACACAACGATATTCATCGCGGGCTAAAATAACTTTTTTGTGCTGGTGTAAAATCTTCTAACTTGCGATTTTCGATATAATCGGGGTCATATTATAAATATCTTTTGACATGATTACTGTTGTTTAGTTAAAGTATTGGGTCTAAAAAATTACCCATGAAACCGCATGTTTTGTTCCGCATATTCATACAACAAAGTTGCTGGAGTAAAGCGTTTGCCAAAGCGTTCGGCTAAGTCTTCCAATCGTTTCACCACTTTATCGGCACCCAAACTGTCTATATAACGAAACGGACCACCGGTGAAAGGTGGATAGCCAAGTCCCAAAACAGCACCTAAATCGCCATCAGTAGGAGACTGCAAAGTGCCATCTTCCAAACAACGGACGGCTTCGTTGGTCATCATCAACAATAGGCGGTTGCGAATGTCTTTGTTTTCCATTTCTATCTTGGCACCCGGCAAAAAATCGGCATAAATGCTTGGGTTAATTTTACCTTTTTGTTTTTTGCCTGTTTTGGGATCATAGAGATAGAATCCTTTGCGGTTTTTTCTGCCATAATAACCCGCTTCGAACAATTGGCTGATAAGTTGGCTTTGTTTAAAGGCTTCTTGTCCGCGTGTTTGGAAAAAAGTTACCAAATCACCTGTGACCACATGCGCACCCACATCGATGCCCACTTCGTCCATCAAAGTCACGGGACCTACAGGAAAACCTGCTTTTTGCGCACATTGGTCTATCTGCAAAATATCCACTCCTTCTTCCATCATCAACAAGGCTTCGTTGAGCATGGGCGACAAAATTCGGGTAGTATAAAAACCTGGTCCATCTTTCACCACAATACAAGTTTTGCCTTGTCGAATACCTACTTCCAAAGTTGTAGCAATTACGCGCTCGGCAGTATAGGGTGTGATAACGATTTCCAACAAAGGCATTTTGGGTACAGGCGAAAAATAGTGCATACCGATTACTTGTTCGGGACGTTGCGATTTTTCGGCTATAGCTCCAATAGGTAAAGCGGAGGTATTGGTGGCAAAGATACAACTTTCTTTAGTAATAGCCTCACATTCGGCAAGCACTTTTTGTTTAATGGTTAAATCTTCAAAAACCGCTTCGATAAGCATATCCACTTGCTCAAAACCTTTGTAGGTCAGTTGTGTTTGCAATTGGTTCATATAAGACTCCGCTTGATAGGCAGACAAACTGCGGCGTTTGACTTTGGCACTTAGGCTGTTCCAAATCTGTTTTTTAGCTCCCGACAAAGTAGCAGGTTTAATGTCCTTGATAATCGTAGGCAGGTTGTTGAGCATATTTACTTCAGCAATGCCTGCACCCATGAAACCACCACCCAAAATCCCAATTTGAGATATAGGTTTGGCTATGGGCGAAAGTGGATTTTTCTTTTTGTTGTTCATCGCAAAGAACAAGTTAATCAATTGTTTGCTCACAGGATGACACACCAATTCGTCGAATTTCTCTATTTCGGTGGTGTAACCCACTTCTTCACCATGCAACACACCTGCTTCTACGCATTCGATAATTTTATAAGGAGCAGGATAATTGCCTTGTGTTTGTTGCTGCACTTTTTTTCGAGCTTCCTTAAACAAAATGCTTCTGCCAATAGGGTTGTTTTCCAACAAACGGTCTTGCAAACTTAGCTTGGGTTTTCGCACAATTTTTTTGCCCACCATCGCCAAGGCTTGTTCTTTGGCAGCTTTGAGCAAGATATAGGGATTTACAATACGGTCAACCAAACCCATTTTGAGTGCTTTGGCAGGATATATTTTTTTGCCAGTCAACATCATGTCTAATGCTGCGGCAACACCAATCAATTTGGGCAAACGTTGTGTGCCACCACCACCCGGCAGTAGCCCCAGTTGTACTTCAGGCAAGGCAAAAACGGTGTGCGTTTCGTCGGTAACTATGCGATAATGGCAAGCTAAGGCAATTTCTAAGCCACCACCCATAGCTGCTCCACTTATAGCCGCCACAACGGGTTTGGTAGAATGCTCGATAAAATGCAACAAGGCATGTCCGCGTCGGCTCACGGCTGCCCATTCGCCCAAAGTTGTAATGGGCAAAATAGCATCTAAGTCGGCACCTGCTACAAAATCTTTTTTGCGGCTAATCAATACGATGGCAACAATTTGATCGTTTCCTGCAATTTGTTGCAACACATCAGCACATTCTTCTATCATTTGGGGTGAAATAACATTGACTTTTTCATTTTGCTGGTCAAGCCACACCACACCAACGCCGTCTTGTATTTCGAGGCTAAAATAATTCATATCGTTGTTTTAAATTGATTTATCGATAATCCACGCAAAGTTCTGTATTTTTTGGCAAACTTGGGCTGTTTAGCAAATTTTTATTTAGATTACAGCTATATTTATTGTCAAATTAAATCTTAGAAGCGTCAAGTTTATAGGAAAAAGCGAACTGAATAGTCAAAAAAATGTAAAAAATAGGGTCATTTTTGTAATTTTGTGCCAAATTCTTTGTGTACTGCCAAATTATCTGCCTAACAGTAGTTTTTTTCTTATTATTCTTTTAGTTAAGGTGATAGTATTTGGGTCTAATTAATAAATCCTATTTTTTGAATCCTATCTTATAATGTAGTCTCATACAGATTCTATGAGACTAATCAATTCTTTTGTATATGACAAAACCATACCAAAATCTGTTATTAACGCTAATCTCCCTATTGATAGGCATTGTTGCTACTGCCCAAACAGCATGGAATCCCAATGCTGGTGTAGTAACATCTTATACCAAAATGGCTGGTGCTGGCGTTACAGTTTCTTCAGGAGAAAATGTAGCAGCTATTATCGACAATAATATTCAATCCTATTGGCGCTCCGATGCGAGTTTTCCAGATGGTTATTATTCGAAAAGTATCAATATTTTGCGCAACTTGGGTGGCACTACCCAATGCACCAATTCGGGTGGTGTTAACTGCACGGCTGTCACTGATGTGAGTAATGGTTCATCGGTCACAATTCCTTCTACCAACAACGGAACAAGTACTAACACGTGGTTGCGTTTTACGTTCAATACCGCAAAACCATTTTATTGTTTGTCCCTGAAAATGCAAACCGACAAACCTGTACAAATATACTTATTCAAGACGAATAATGACTCTATTCTTTTGGGAACTTATCAACCTTGGGATAATTTGAACACAGTGCGTTTTGTCAATAGTCAGAGCAATATCAAATCCATACAACTGCGAACTGCCAACTATTTCACGACTCTTTATGAAATTGCAGCCCTATCAGCACCGCCCACCGAGCGAGCTACCATCGACCTTGGAGCTATCCGCAATGTAGGTTGGATAGAAACGCGCCATTTTTCGGGCAATGTTGTAGCGAGTGCCAGGGTATTTGTGAGTGCTGACAACCTCCTATGGACACAAGTAGGCACAATTAATCCATCTACACAAGTACCCATTTCTACCATTCTTAATCCTGTTCGCAATATCCGCTACATTCGGTTTACCTTTACGATGGCTGCTACTGACTGGGGCAAAGCACAATTGTGGGAAGTTGATGCCTACAACAGCAAAGGTATGTATGGTGATGTGCCTCCAGCTCAAATAGAGCAATCTACGGTCTCCAATTTTTTGGGAGTGAATGGCGAATGGGGCTGGGGTTGGTTTGCTGGCTCCGATGTGCTACAACCAGGACAAGGAGCATATTTATATAATCAAGTTGCACAAAAAGCCCGCAATTTCCACAATATGAGCTGGGACATTTATGACCCCGACGACACACCCAACTATGCCATGATGGAAGGTGGTGGTGGAACAAACGTGTTTAATTGGCTTAATTGGAATACAGAATATGGTATTTGGAAAAATGCAGGCATGGAAATAGATGCCTGTATAACTTTTGCCAATGCTACACAGCCTCAAGATACATGGACAAACCCTTATGAAAGTGCCTATAATTATGGCTATACATTTGCCAATCATTTTGGCTCGGCAGGAGATAATTTGGTCAAAATGGTCGAAATTGGTAACGAACCTTGGGACTATGATGCAACTTTTTACCAAGAGGTGTTGCGCGGCATGGCACAAGGTATCAAAGCCGCCGACCCTAATATGAAAGTCATTCCTGCTGCTTTCCAAGCTGGTTTCCCTGAACAAGAAAACACCAACACCCGCAACTATATGGGCGCACGCATCACCCCAGAGGCTGCCTCGCTCATAGATGGTCTCAATGTTCACTACTATAGTTATATGTGGCAACCCAATGGCACGCGCATTTCTGTTCACCCCGAACACCCACAATCTGCCTTACGCACCGTTCTCAACGACCTTCGTTTTCGCAATGCCAACATGCCCAACAAACCTATCTACATCACCGAATTGGGTTGGGATAGCGCTGCTTCTGGTGCCGAAGAAACTTGCACCCACAGCGAATGCGTAGCCGAAGACGCACAAGCAGCTTATGCAGTTCGCTCCACTTTTTGGTTGATGCGTTTGGGTATCGAAAGAGCTTATTGGTTCAATTTTGCCAATTCCATGGGTGGCTCCACATGGTTCAGTAGAGCAGGACTCACGAGTTCTTTGTACAACGGTTTTGCACCCAAAAAATCTTTTAAAGCATGGCAAAGTTTGCAACAGTTGATGGGAGATAAAAAGTTTTTGGGTGTTCTACAGGAAAGTAATTCTGCTTACATCTATGTTTTTGGTAATGCCAACAATACACCCACACACATTGTTGCGTGGCGACCTGTATCATTTTCCACCACAGGCAACCTCACCATTAGCATACCCTATACCATAGCACCCCAAAACGCATGGATAGTAGACGGCAATACCATTGGCGGCACACCCACAAACCTACCTGTTTTCAATGGTAGCACAATGAACATTAGTGTTTCGACAAAACCTGTGGTGATTAAACTCAATACCAATGGTGGTAAAACAGAAATATCTACTCCAAATAGCCAACTATTGTTATACCCCAATCCCACTGACGAGGCTGCCAACTTGATATTGAACTACGCCTTGTCGGGCAATGCGCAAGTGACCATCTACAATGCTTTGGGGCAAATAATGGACACCCAAAAAACCTCTTACCAAGCAGGCGGTTATGCGCTTGTGTTGTCAACTGCCAACCTTAGCAATGGCATTTATTGGGTGAAAGTAGCTGCTCTACACGAAGACAATAGCCAACAAACCGAAACTATTAAAATGGTTGTTTTGAAACCATAAAAAAATACAAATCTGTTATACCAAACCTTCAAAAGATGAGCATAAATAACTGATTATCAGGCACTTATGCTACTAAATCTTTTGGAGGTTTATCTTGTTTACTCCCAGCCAATGATTATAAAAACATTTCTAACTAAATGATGTGAAGACGAAAAAAACAATAATTGTTACCCAAAAGTAAGAAAATTGCTACAAAAACCCTATCTTTGCAATTTAGAAACACACACATAACCAACAATTTTAGTCGCAGCAATTATTGTGTTAAACAAGCACACAAAACAGCCATTTTTAGGTAATTTTGTTGTCATATAACATGAACAAAAGCGCCTACCTCGCATTGTCGCAAAAGACATTTTGAAGAAAATTATTAGGCAGAAAATAGTCTAAAAGCGGCATTTCTATCTATCGAAAAATAACAAATTCCAACCCCAATTATTACTTTCTCTATGGCATTAAACGTCTATAAATCATCAGCAGGCTCGGGCAAAACGTTTACTTTGGTGCGTGAATACCTCAAAATACTGTTGCACGACCCCGCCGAATATCGCCACATATTAGCAATCACTTTTACTAACAAAGCTACGGAAGAGATGAAATCGCGCATCATTCTCGCACTATCCCAATTGGCTCGCCAAGACCCCAAAGCCAAACACCTCACACAACAATTGATAGCCGACCCATCGCTCAATTTGACCGCCACCAAATTGCAACAACAAGCCCAAACGGCACTTTCTAATATTTTGCACAACTATGCCGATTTTAGTGTAAAAACCATTGATAGTTTTTTTCAGCAAATTTTGCGCAATTTTGCCAAAGAACTCAAAATTCCTATCCATTTTGAAATAGAAATGGACACTAATTTTGTGTTGGAATATTTGATAGCCGAATTGATGCTCGATGTAGGTAAAAGACCCGAAATTACACAATGGCTCGAAGATTTTGCTTATTCCAACATAGAAACTGATAAAAGTTGGAAGTTAGAAAAATATATCCATGACCTTAGTAAAGAAATGTTTAGCGAAAAAGTGTGGGATAGAATTGTAAAACATAGCCCAAGTATCGAAGAAAATGCCGAAGAAACCGCTGACGAAAGCACCACTATTACCCATGCAACAGAACAACATTACCAATTACTGCGCCAAGTTGCCGACCAACTGTGGGAATTGCGCCGACAGTTTGAACAAACAATGCGACGATATGGTAAAGAGGCTTTAGAACTTATTCGGGGATATGGTCTAAAAATAAGTGATTTTAAACTAGGTACAGCTAACTATTTTAAACAGCTCGCCAGCGGCGAAATAGCAGATTATAGCGACAAATCTACTTTGGTCAAAATCATACAAGGCAATACGGCTGAATGGTGTGCTAAAACATCGCCTGTTAAAAATAAAATTGAACAGTTGGTAGACAATGGTTTACAACAAATTTTAGAAGATGTTATCGCATATTATAACAACTACAATACTGCCTATTGGAGCGCAAAAGAAGTATTAAAAAATATCTATGTATATGGTTTGTTGTTCGAAATGAAGGAAAAACTCAAAGATTTTCGAACAAATAACAACAAAATGCTCATATCCGACACCACACACATCATTCGAAGAATCATTGGCGGAAATGCTGTAGATGGCATGACCGAAAATGAAGTGCCATTTGTATTCGAAAAAGTTGGTTTGACCTACAAACATATTCTGCTCGACGAATTTCAGGACACTTCTGACTATCAATGGAAAAATATTTTGCCCTTGATAAAAAATGCTTTGAGCGAAGACCATCAAGCCTTAGTAGTAGGTGATGTAAAACAAAGTATTTATCGTTGGCGCGGAGGCAATATGCACCTTTTATTGTCACAAATAGAAGACGACCTACAGCTTTTCTACACGCCCGATACCACCCAAAACCTTTCGCACAATTATCGTAGCCGCACTAATATCGTTCAGTTTAACAATGATTTTTTCAAAGCGGCATTATCTGTCCTGCATACCCTACAACCCCAGAATTCCATTTTGCCCCTTGCTTACAAAGATGTGACACAACAAATCCAGCGTAAGGAAGGTGGATTTGTGAAAATTGCGTTTTTGGAGGGCAAAAAAAAGAGTGAATGGAAAGACGAAGCCAAAGAACTTACAGTTGCCACTATCCAAGAACTTAGAGAAAAAGGCATTCGATTTAACCAAATTGCCCTGCTTACGCGCGATAACAAGGAAGGTGTGGAACTAGCAGAACTGCTCGCCCAAAATGACATTAAAGTTATCTCGTCCATTTCGCTGTTGCTCAACCAATCCTACAAAATTCTTTTGTTGGTGGCGTGCTTGCGCTACCTTATTGACGAAAGAAACCACATTGCACGCACCGAAATATTGTTATTATACCGTCAATATGCCCAACAATATGGTACAAATGAAGAAAAACAACAATGGGAAGCCGTTTCGTTGCACCAAATCTACTCCGACCACCTTGCTCCCAAAGGCGACGAATGCCTTTTTAATACGCTTTTATCCGCTTCTTTCATCAACCACATCGACCAATTTGCTCGTTTGTCGCTCTACGAAACCGTCGAACACCTGATTTTTACCCTTCATTTGGACATCGAACCTGATATTTACATACAACGTTTTCAAGATTTGGTTTTAGACCAACACCACAACCAAAGTACAGGAATTAAAGAATTTCTTAATTGGTGGGACAAAAATCAAAACACAGATAAATGTTCAATCATTGTTCCAAAAGGTGAAGATGCTGTGACAGTTATGACCATACACAAAGCCAAAGGACTCGAATTTCCTGTGGTTATAATGCCTTTTTGCGACTGGCCATTGACACCTAATATCCGAACTAATTTATGGACTAATACCAATGTAGCTCCTTTCGACCAATTAGGAACAATACCTGTGACAGCACAAGAGCAGGTTAAACTCACTTATTTTGCACCCGAATATGAGCGAGAAGTCGTAGAAACTATTATCGATAACATGAATTTGATGTATGTAGCATTTACGCGTCCTACAGATGAACTATACCTGTTTACGCCAGCATATAAAAAAAGCAAAAACCCGATTAACACCATAAGCAAGTTATTGTATTTGAGCCTACAGTCAGGTGAATTTGAAGACATTGCCAGCTATGATACCGAGTCCAACACCTATACACGGGGCGTTTCTGTTCCCGAACTTATTGGCGAAGTAGAAACAGATGATGTCGGAATTTTGCAACGCTATATTTGTGAAGACTATAGCCAACGAATCACCATAAAATCTGACCTCCGACAGCACGAAATAGTTCTCAATTCAACCGCCGATAAATTGCATAATTTGGATAAAATATTGCTTGAAATTTTAGAAAAAACACAATATCAATACCAAATAGAGGCGAGTATTCAGCGCCTATACGCACAAGGGGCTATCAAAAAACACCAAATACCACTCATTAAACAACACATAGACCAGTTGTTCCAACTGCCAGAGGTGCAACAATGGTATAGCAAAGAATGGGATAAAATTTTGGCAGAACGTGCCATACTGAACCATAGCCGAAAACGCGTGCCAACACGCTTATTGTTCAAAGGCAAAAAAGTTGTTGTGGTAGATTACAAAATAGGCGAACCTGACCCAGACCACCACCACCAACTCAACGATTACGCCGACTTATTGACACAAATGGGCTATGAAGTCACCCAAAAATACCTACTATATCTTGACCTTCAACAACCCAAAATTATTAGCGTAACATAGCCGAGGAATAAAAAAAATAAGTGCGCACCATCATTAGGCATAAATTCTAATGACGGTGCGCAAATGCTATGTATAAGAAAACTATCGTCCGAACAAACGCTCTAAATCGCTCATGTCATAGCGAATAAAAATAGCTCGTCCGCTTAAGGACATATTGGGATTTTCACAACCAAAAAGTTGGTCGATAAGGGCATTCATTTCTTCCGTAGATAAGTATTGCCCGCGTTGAATGGCAGATTGTCGTGCCAAACTGCGCAACAAAGCCGTGCGACTATCCAATTTCAAGTCCTGTTGATTAGCTTTATATTGTTCTATCAAGGACTCGATGACCAATTGTTCGTTATCTTTTCCCAACAAATCGGCGGGCAAACCATGCAATACAAAACTGTTGGATCCAAATTCCTGCAAATCATAACCCAAAGCATTAATATCTGCCAAAATCTCGCGCAACAATAAGGCATCACCCGACGGCAATGTGATATTGCGCGGAAACAACAAACGCTGACTTTGCACTACTTGTTGTTTTTGTGCATATTTTTCAAACAAAATCCGTTCAGAAGCCGCTTGTTGGTCAATCAACAAAAATCCCGATTTGATAGGCGAAACAATATACTGTCGATGTAATTGATAGGGTACAATTTGGCTTTCGTGTGCCAAATTTAATTGACCTTCCACAGCAAGATTTGTTTCCATATTCACCACACTTGGCAAAATAATTGTTTCTGTCGAATCGTTAGGCGATATATATTCAGTCGGCAAATCAACTTCATGGTCTGCCATAATTTTGTATAAATCTTGCCAGCCACGTGTCGAAGTCGTTGTAGGACGTTCAAAACCCTTTCCAAAATTACCTTGCCGTTGATCTGTTTCGATAGTATTGTTGGTCAACCTGATATCATTTGTTGGTGGAGTGATAGGAGGTAAGGAAATTGGTGTTTTTTTCGGAACATTAAAATTAAAAACCGCTTCCTGCTCAAAATCCAAACTTGGCACAATATTATTCACCCCCAAAGCCCGCTTCACCGCAGCATTCACCAAAGCATATACCGCTTTTTCGTCCTCAAATTTAATTTCCTGTTTAGTAGGATGTACATTAACATCAATTCTTTCGGGATTTATAGTTAAAAACAATACATATAAAGGATAAGTTTTTGTTCCGAGCATTTCTTCGTATGCCGACACCACAGCATGATTCAAATAACTACTTCGAATAAAACGATTATTGACGAAAAAAAACTGTTCGCCTTTCGTTTTTCTTGCCGAGTCGGGTTTGCCCACATAACCCATAATTTGTACCAATTCCATAGATTTTTCATCTACAGGAATCAGTTTTTCGTTATAGGCATTGCCCCACAAACCCACAATTCGTTTGCGCAAATTGCTGATAGGCAGATGATAAATTTCGGTGTCATTGCTAAAATAAGAAAAATGAATTTGCGGATTTGCCAATGCCACATGTTGAAACTCATCGATGATATGTCGGTTTTCTATGGTAGTACTTTTCAAAAATTGTCGTCGGGCAGGCACATTGTAAAACAAATTGCGCACCGTCATTGTTGTTCCCGTAGGTGTTTGACAGCGCTCTTGTTGTCGCACCACACTTCCCTCTATGGCGATGTGTGTTCCGGTATCTTCTGATTCTTGGCGTGTTTTTAACGACACACTTGCCACCGCCGCAATAGAAGCTAATGCCTCTCCACGAAACCCAAACGTATGTAAGCGAAACAAATCCTCAATGTCTTTAATTTTTGAGGTAGCGTGTCGCTCGAAGCACATACGAGCATCGGTTTCAGACATACCTTTGCCATTATCAACCACCTGAATCAGCGCTTTGCCAGCATCTTTGATGATTAATTTGATTTGAGTAGCACCTGCGTCAATAGCGTTTTCCAACAGTTCTTTCACCACCGACGCGGGGCGTTGTACTACCTCACCCGCCGCAATTTGATTTGCCAGCGAATCGGGTAATAGTCTAATAATGTCGCTCATATTTTATTGAAAAATATAGTAACAAAAAGTTAACTATTATTGATTATAGATTGACTGCTTCAATTAGCTCTTTTACCAAAATTGTTAAATTTGGTTCAGTTTTTTTAGCAATATCCAGCACATCTTCCAACGACACACGTTTCACCCTATCAGCAGGATAGCCTTCGTCGGTAATAGCCGATACCGCAAAAACTCGGATACCACTCTGCACCGCCACCAACACTTCAGGTACTGTACTCATGCCAACAGCATCTGCCCCAATACGGTGTAAATAAGTATATTCGGCTTTGGTCTCCAGATTAGGTCCTGTCATACTTGCATACACTCCTTTGGCGTAAGGAAAACCATGTATATCAGCAATGTTGCATGCCAATTCCAATAACTCACTATCGTAAGGATGACTCATATCAGGGAAACGCTCACCCCATTCTTCATAGTGTCTGCCGATTAGCGGATTACTCAACTGCATATTCAAATGGTCAGTAATGAACATTAGCATACCTTTATAAATATGTTCGTTGGTACTTCCCGCTGCATTCGAAACTACCAATGCTTTTGTCCCTAATGCTTTCATCACGCGCACAGGAAACGTTACTTGTTGCATAGTATAGCCTTCATAAAAATGAAAACGTCCTTGCATTGCCACCACTTTTTTGCCACCTAATTCACCAAAAATCAATCGACCTTTATGTCCTTCTACAGTAGAAACAGGAAAGTTCGGAATTTCGTTATAGGGCAAAACATACTCGACAGCTATGTGATTCGCCAACTCACCCAAACCTGTTCCTAAAATAATACCGATTTGTGGTTGAAAACCGTATGTGGATTTTTGCAGAAATTGAGCTGTAGTATCAATTTTTTGTAAAATATTTTCCATTTTTTATTAAATTTAATATTATGTATAAATAAAACCGCCTGAACAAAAACGCAGGCGGTTTTTATTTTATTTAAAAATAATGTTTTAAATAAAGAACAGTAAAACAAAATACCTCTTACAATGCCATATCATCAATAGTTGATAAGAAGTTTTTGATAGGCACTAAGGTTTCAGCAATACAACCATGTTGGAAAGGAGATTTCAAATTGGCATATTCCACCAAACTCAAAAAAGGTTTACTACCACCTGCTTCGCACAAACGAATATAATCGTTCAAAGCATCTTCGCGGTTTTCGTTAGCTTTTTGCCAGAATTGAAAAGCACAAATTTGCGCCAATGTGTAATCGATATAGTAGAAAGGGTTCGCAAAAATATGCGCTTGTTTTTGCCAAAAACCACCCGTTTCCAAAAAAACATTACCTTCATACGCTACCCAAGGCAAGTATTTTTTCTCGATTTCGCGCCAAGCTTGTTTGCGTTCTTGCGGCGTGGCATCGGGATTTTCATATACAAAATGTTGAAACTCGTCAACCGACACACCGTAGGGCAAAAATAAGATACCATCGCTCAAATGTTCGAACTTGAATTTGGGTGTATCACGCTCAAAGAAACGCTCCATCCAAGGCCATGCAAAAAATTCCATACTCATAGAATGAATTTCGCAGGCTTCGTAAGTAGGCCACTGATATTCGGGAATAGACCAATTACGGCTCATATATACCTGAAAAGCGTGTCCCGCTTCATGTGTCAAAACGTTAATATCGTGAGCAGTTCCATTAAAGTTAGAAAAAATGAAAGGTGCTTTATAGTTCGGAATATAGGTACAATATCCGCCGCCTGCTTTACCTTGGCGTGTCACCAAATCGAGCAGTTCGTTGTCAATCATAAAATTAAAAAATTCGCCTGTTTCGTCCGACAGTTCTTCATACATGTCTTTGCCATGTTGTACAATCCACTCAGGAGAGCCTTTGGGTGTGGGGTTGCCCGAATGGAAGTGCATTGGCAAATCATAGTATTTCAAGTCATCTAAACCAATACGACGAGCTTGGCGTTGGCGCAATTCGTTTGCCAAAGGCACAACATTTTCCAATACTTGTTGTCTATAATCCGCCACCATTTTTGAGTCATAATCGGTTCGCAACATGCGCAAATAACCCAACTCTACATAATTGTTAAAACCCAATTTCTTTGCCATTTTATGGCGCAACTTCACTTGTTCGTCATAAATAGCATCAATTTTTTCGGTACAAGAAGCCATGAATTGCCATTTAGCATCGCTTGCACGGTGGCGCATATCACGGTCAATAGACATTTCAAATGGGGTTAAACCAGCCAAATTGCGTTCTTCGCCCTCAAACATAATTTTAGCGGAAGACACCAATTTGGTATATTCGCTCACCAAATGATTTTCGCGTTGTAGGTCTTCGATAATATCGTGGTGGAAAGTTCTGAGGCTCACCTCTACAATGTTGAATAAATGCTTACCAAAATGATCTTCCAAATCTTGGCGATACTTGGAGGATAACATAGCCTTATAAAAATGATTAACCAATTCTTGAAACAAAGGCGAGTTTTGGTCAAAAAACTCTTGCTCTGCTTCATACTCCTTGTTGGTCGTATTGCCACTATAACGG
Organism: Chitinophagales bacterium; assembly: GCA_016787295.1. GTDB lineage: Bacteria > Bacteroidota > Bacteroidia > Chitinophagales > UBA2359 > JAEUUX01. Next base: position 65,175 of record JAEUUX010000291.1, on the reverse strand, counting down.
ACATACACAATATTGAGCATTGAGTCGAAATCCAAACGTAGTTGGTTAATTTTTCGCATAATTTCGATTTGCTCGTCAGCATCAGGCGCTTCGTTAAACTGCCTGATTAATGCCTCCCAATCAATAGTAAGTTGCTCCATATTGGGACGGACATAATGAAAATCTGAGAATTTCATGATAAATTTTTCGGTTGATAAAAAGATGTTTTACTTTTTTTAGTTAATAAAACTTAGTCACGCGTGCGACGTGTTGTGCTGCCAGACAGCAGGTTTTTGAACAAATAGATGCCCGCTAAAAAGAAAATCATGCCCAACAAAAAAGGCACTACTGTATAGCCACGCTGGGCAATATCAACACCCAAAAGAGTACCACTACCTTGAACAAAAGCCAAGCACGCAAAAGTAAGCAAGACCATGCCTGAAATAGTCAAAACAATGGCAAAAACTTTTACAATATCCATTTTAAGTCTTTTAAGATTATGATGAATTCAGCCGTCAAAGATACGGCAAAAAACTGAAAAATTGGCGCACCCAAGCCAATAATTTATGAAATAAAAAAAAATAGGTATCTCACACAAAACAATCATCTTTTGAGTACAGAAAAAATATTTGGGCGTTTCCCCGTTGGGGTCGTGCTGTTCTGGGCTTCGCTTTGCTGCGGTGCTTCGACAAGCTACGCACTGGCTAACGCCACCCGCCACATCACTAACGCGCTACCGCCCCCACGAAAAAGATTGCCGAATGTTCCACGTGGAACATTGTAGAGAGCCTTTGTAATAATATCGCTTTGCAATGTTTCACGTGGAACATTGCAAAGTAAATACAACAAACCAATAAAACTCTTTGATGTTTCACGTGGAACATTGCGCTTTTCCGATTATTATCCGTATCTTTGCTGCCAAAAAAGCACCTTCAAGAATGTTTAATCAATATGATGTTATTGTGGTGGGAGCGGGACATGCGGGTTGCGAAGCCGCCGCCGCCGCCGCCAACTTAGGCTCAAAAGTGCTACTATGCACCATGAACATGCAAACCATAGGACAAATGTCTTGCAATCCTGCTATGGGTGGCGTAGCAAAAGGACAAATTGTGCGCGAAATTGATGCTTTGGGAGGCTATTCAGGTATTGTCACCGACAAAACCATGATACAGTTCCGAATGCTGAACCGCTCAAAAGGTCCTGCTATGTGGAGCCCACGCGCCCAAAACGACCGAGCCTTGTTCGCTGCCGAATGGCGAAATATGCTCGAACAAACTCCTAATATAGATTTTTGGCAAGAAATGGCAATAGGATTAGTGGTCAAAGACCATCGTGTAGTGGGAATTCGCACCGCTTTGGGAATAGAAATTGCTGCCAAATCTGTTGTATTGACCAATGGAACTTTCCTAAATGGTATTATACATATCGGCGAAAAACAATTTGGTGGAGGGAGAATCGGTGAAAAAGCCGCAACAGGACTTACTGCACAATTGCTCGAACTCGGGTTCGAAGGCGGACGCATGAAAACTGGAACACCGCCACGCATCGACGGACGTAGCTTGGATTATAACAAAATGGAAATCCAAGAGGGAGATGAACCATCTGGACGTTTTTCATATTTGGATACACCAAAACCCAAAGAACAACGTTGCTGTTGGATAACCTATACCAACGACAAAGTGCATGAACTTTTGCGTACAGGTTTTGCACAATCGCCAATGTTTGCAGGACGTATCAAAGGTTTAGGTCCGCGTTATTGCCCCTCAATTGAAGACAAAATCGAGCGTTTTTCGGAACGCGAACGTCACCAAATTTTTGTAGAACCCGAAGGCTGGCATACGGTTGAGATATACGTCAATGGTTTTTCGACTTCGCTGCCCGAAAAAGTACAATACGATGCTTTGCGGCTAATTCCGGGATTTGAAAATGCCAAAATGTTTCGTCCTGGATATGCTATCGAATATGACTTTTTTCCGCCAACACAATTAAAGCCAACACTGGAAACCAAATTGATAGAAAACCTGTTTTTTGCAGGACAAATCAACGGCACAACAGGTTATGAAGAGGCGGCTTGTCAGGGTTTGATAGCGGGAATCAACGCTCACCAAAAAATTAATGAACAAGACGAATTTGTACTTAATCGGCACGAAGCCTACATTGGGGTTTTGATAGACGATTTGATTAACAAAGGCACCGAAGAACCTTATCGTATGTTTACGTCAAGGGCGGAGTATCGTTTATTGTTGCGGCAGGATAATGCAGATGTACGCCTTACGCCACTTGGACACAAGTTGGGTTTGGCAAATGATGAACGTTTGACCAAAACGCTCCAAAAAATCAACAATGCGTCCACTGTTTTGGAAGATTTTGGACAATGGAGTGTTGCCCCAGATGATATAAATGCCTTGCTCGAATCGGTGGGATCGGCGCCCATCGAACGCAAAACCAAGCTGTTAAACATCTTATTGCGTCCGCATGTGGATATGCAGCTTTTGGCGGGTATTGGTAGAGTGGGTGAATACTTGGGACAATTTGACGAATTGGCTTTGCAACATGCTGAAATAGAAGCCAAGTATGCGAGTTATATTGCTAAAGAACAAGAAATGGCAGATAAAATGTCGCGCTTAGAAAATATTCGCTTGCGAACAGGTTTTGATTACAAAACAATTACGTCTTTGTCGGCGGAGGCGCGCGAAAAATTGAACCGCATTCAACCCAATACCTTGGGACAAGCAAGTCGTATTAGTGGGATTACACCCGCTGATATTTCGGTGTTGATGGTGCATCTGGGACGATAAAACGATTTTTGCAATACCAAATCCGCTGGTTTTTGGAGGGTTGTATGATTGTATGGATACATAGATATGGCTATTATCTGCCCACAATAACAGATAATAGCCATTTTTGTTGGAAATAAAAGATAAATTACATTGTTTTGAATCTTGCCTAAAAAGGTGTATCTTTGCAAGTTCTTACGCCATAAATTTTGGGGTGTATGAAAAAAGCCCGTTAGGGCTTCGAAAAAAAGTAAAGGACAAAACGGTGGCGGCGCGAAGCTGCGTTAGTGATGTGGCGGGTGGCGTTAGCCAGTGCGTAGCTTGCGAAGCACCGCAGCGAAGCGAAGCCCAGAACAGCACGACCCCAACGGGGAAACGCCCAAATAATTAATTTTTTTCTTTTTTATTATGAAACTGACTACCTTAGAAATTAAGGGTTTTAAAAGTTTTGCCGATAAAACGGTGGTACATTTTAACGACAATATGACAGGTATTGTTGGACCGAACGGCTGTGGCAAGTCTAATACGATTGACGCTATTCGATGGGTGTTGGGCGAACAAAAAAGTAAGGCTTTGCGTTTGGAAAAAATGGATAATGTGTTGTTTAATGGTACTAAAAAACGCTCGGCGGCAGGTCGGGCTGAAGTGTCGTTGACGTTTGAAAATACGCGTAATTTGTTGCCTACTGAATTTAAAACGGTGACCATTTCGCGGGTTATTTATCGCAGTGGCGAAAGTGAATATCGATTGAATGATGTGAAATGTCGTTTAAAAGATATTGCAAACTTGTTTTTGGATACGGGTATTAGTAGCGATTCGTATGCGATTATTGAGTTAAAAATGATTGATGAAATTTTGAATGATAAAGAAGATTCGCGCCGAAAATTGTTTGAACAAGCGGCGGGAGTCTCTAAGTATAAGACGCGCAAAAAAGAAACTTTGGCAAAATTGGAACATACAGATGCCGATTTGACAAGGGTGGAGGATTTGTTGGCGGAAATTGAGAAAAATTTGAAAACTTTAGAAAAACAGGCTAAAAGAGCAGAAAAGTATTATCAAATTAAAGATGAATATAAACAATTAAGAGTCGAATTAGGTTTGTTTCAAATTGCTGAATATAAACAAAAAACAAGTTTGGTGGACGCTCAACAACAAACTCAACAAGATTTGCATTTGCAGTTAGATGCTCAAATTGTGCAGTTAGAGGCGCAAATAGAGCGAGAAAAAACGGCTTGGATTGGACAAGAGCAACAGTTGGCAAGTACGCAAAAGGAATTTAATCAGTTGGTGGATTTGTTGCGAGATAAGGAAAATCGCAAAAATTTGGTGCAGCAAAATGTGTCTTTTATGCAGCAAAAAGACCAACAATTGGCGCAACAAATTCAGGTGGCAGAACAGTTGCTGGCATCGCTGCGAAAAGAGGTGGAAGTGTTGGGCGAACAACAGCAAAAAGCGGGTAATGATGTGGCTGATGCAAAAAATCGCTTGAACGAAATGAGCAAAGCAACGGAAGATGTTAAACAACGACACAGGACGATGCGGGCGCAATTGGACGGTTTGCAGCAGCAGTTTAAACAGGCTGAATACCGTGTTTTTGAGGTAGAAAAACATTTGGCTATCAAACATTCGCAGCGCGAACAGGCTTTTAAGGAGCAAAAAGAGTCACAAAGCAAGGTGGATAGCCAGCAGCGCGATTTGCAGATGTTGATGAAAGAAAAACAGACTATTGAAGACGAAATAACACAACATGACGATATTTTTGCAGATTTGCAGCAACAAGAAGCACACTTTAAGCAACAATTAGCAGAATTGGCGCAAAATATCGAGCAGATTCGCCAAGAACAACAACAAAATAACCGTTTGTTAGACTCAAAACGAAACGAATATAAATTGACGAAAAGTTTGGTGGATAGTTTAGAGGGTTTTCCCGACTCTATTAAGTATCTAAAAAACAATTCGGCACGTTGGAATACCACAAATGCCCCGCTGTTGTTGGATATTTTGAATTGCGAAGAACGCTACAAATTGGCAATAGAGAATTATTTGAAAAATTATCTGAACTATTATGTGGTACAGGATATCGAAACAGCTATGCAGGCGATTGCTTTGTTGGATAAAGAACAGAAGGGTAAAGCAGCTTTTTTTGTACTGAATGATTATGAACCAATGACAAATGCAGCGACTTCATCACCACCTATCGAAATAGGCGTAGCGGCTTTGGATATCTTGAAAACTGTTGATGCTAAATATATGCCTTTGTTGCAATATTTGTTAAAAAATGTATATATTATTCACGAAGAAAAGGACATGGAATTGTCCAATTCGGGTGGAAAATATAGTTATATTACGGAAAATGGCAAAGTGATTCGTCGTCCTGATGTGCTGGAAGGCGGGTCGGTGGGTGCTTATGAAGGAAAACGGATTGGTAAGCGACAACATTTAGACCAACTACAAAAAGATATTGAACAACATGAGGCGATTGCTGCAAAATTGCAGGAATCGTGGAACGAAACACGCCAAAAAGAAACAGGCGCGCGCGAGCAAAGCAAAAATATCGAGCAGCAATTGCAAAAACATCGCCAACATGCTAATAGTTTGAACCAGACATTGGTGTCTTGCAAAGTAAAAATTGATAATATCAATAATTTTGTGCGAGAAAATAAATTGCGTCAAAGCAATGCTACCGATAAAATTGAGGAAATTAATGAAGATATTGGAGAATTGAATATGCAGTCGAGCGAGGCAAGACAGCGGAAAGACGACCTAAATCGACAAATCAAAGAGTTGGAGCAAAATTATAGAACAGTTTCAAATGAATTGAGTCATGCGAATCAATACTATAATGACCAAAATATTTTGTTTCATCAACAACAAAACCGACAAACAACTATTGCGCAAAGTTTGGACTACAAACAACAACAACTGAACGAAACACAACAGCAATATGAAGACAACCGAGCAGAATTGCAAACAACTTTTGAAAAGGTGAAAGGTTTTGAAACAGAATTGGTCGATTTGCTCGATGAAATTGCTTGGTTGATGAATAAGCGCGATAGTAAACAAACTGAATTGACAGAACAGGAAACAGCGTATTATGCAGCGCGGAATGCTACGGACGAATTGGAAAAAGAATTGCGAACGCAACAGCGAAGCCGCGAGCAGAGTAATCAGGTTTTGCAAGCAATTGCACAAGAGCGAAACCGCTTGGATTTGCAATTTTTGTCAGTAAAAGAACGTTTGTATGCAGAATGCAAGGTGGAAGTAGAAGATTTGTTGTCGCGCGAGCCTGATTCGGAGCAAGATCCTGTGCAGTTGGAGGAAAAAGTACGTCGATTATCTAAGCAGTTGGATAATTATGGCGAAATTAACCCGATGGCAATGGAGGCATACAAAGAAATTAGCGAACGTTTTGAGTTTATTCAGGTGCAGCGCGATGATTTGTTACAGGCAAAAAAATCATTGTTGCAAAACATGAAAGAAATCGAGACCACGGCAACAGATTTGTTTATGACGGCTTTTAATAAGGTACGTGAAAATTTTATTCATGTATTCCGTTCGTTATTTACGGAAGAAGACCACTGCGATTTGGTGTTGATTGATGCCGATAATCCCTTAGATTCGGGAATAGATATTATTGCGAAACCCAAAGGCAAACGCCCGCAAAGTATTAATCAATTGTCGGGTGGCGAAAAATCATTGACGGCTTTGGCGTTGGTATTTTCGCTGTATTTGCTCAAGCCTGCTCCGTTTTGCATTTTGGACGAAGTTGATGCACCTCTTGACGATGCGAATGTAGAAAAATTCACAAAAATTATCCGCCAATTTTCGCAAGAGTCACAATTTATCATTGTTACGCACAACAAAAACACAATGGCTTCGGTTGATGTGATTTATGGTGTGACGATGCACGAAGAAGGTGTTTCTACGGTTGTGCCGGTCGATTTTAGAAGTTTAACGGCATAATGGAGGAGTATCTGATGTGGACATAGAAAAAACCGTTAGTCAAAAAAGACTAACGGTTTTTTGTTGCTTTACTTAGCACTCTACGGTCAATGAGTCGTGGGCTAAGAATATATTGGGTGGTAATTGTTTGGAAATATCGGCATATTTGCCCAATTGATGACTAATGTGTGTGAAATAGGTGTGGTTTGCACCTATTTTTTGCGCTATAGCTACGGCTTGTTCCAAATTGAAATGAGACCAATGTAGTTCGTGGCGCAGGGCGTTGAGTACCAGAATCTCACTTCCACGAATTTTAGCAATACTTTCGGGCGAAATGTAGCTTGCATCGGTGATATAAGTAAAATTATTAATTCGAAAGCCTATCATATTGAGGTTGCCATGTACAATTGGGATTGGGACGACCTTGATATGGGGTTGTAGGAAGAATATTTGCTCGTCATCGATGGTATGCAAATGCAAAGTGGGCGAACCGGGATAAGGGTTATCGCCAAAAGCATAGCTAAAGGTGCGTTTGAGGTGTTGTTGGGTATGTTCGGTGGCGTAGATGGGCATGGGTTGCGTTGACCAGATATTGAAAGGACGCACGTCGTCGAGTCCAATAATGTGGTCTTGGTGGTGATGGGTATAAAGAATGGCATTTAGTTGCTGCACTTTTTGGCGGAGCATTTGTTGGCGGAAATCGGGACCTGTGTCGATGATACAGCAAAAGTTATCTATTTCGACCAAGACCGATGTTCGTAAGCGATGGTCACGCGGGTCATTTGACTGACACACGGCACAATGACAAGCAATCATCGGCACGCCAACAGAAGTGCCTGTACCCAAAAACGTGATTTTCATGCCTGATGTTGACCTTTTGAAATGGTTCTTATCCTTGCAGAGCAGCGGCGCCACTCACAATTTCGGTCAATTCGGTGGTAATGGCGGCTTGACGAGCGCGGTTGTACTTGATATTGAGATCGCGCAATAGTTCTTCAGCATTGTTGGTAGCGTTTTCCATTGCCATCATTCGAGCGCTATGCTCCGACGCGTTGCTATCTAACAAAAAGCGGAAAAAGCGGGTTTTGATGATTTTGGGTACTAACTCTTCGATAATACCACTTTGGTCGGGTTGGAAAATGAAGTCGGTAGCACTTGTTTTTCCGTCTGTTTCGGCAACCAATTTTTCGATAGGCAAAAATTGTTCTACCGTTGGAATTTGGGTGGCTTGATTTTTGAAAAAATTATACAACACTTCTACCACGTCGTATTTTTTATCCAAAAAGTCTTGCATCACTTTTTCGGATACTTCCATCGATTTTTCGAAGGTTAGGTCTGCAAAAAGGTCTTGATAATCGGTGATTAGTTGCAGGTTTTTGTATTTTCTGGCGGCTTCGAAGCCTTTTTTACCAATACAAAGTGCCGTAACTTTGCCGGCTGCGTATTGGTTTTTATATTTATTTTCGAGTTGATTACGCAACAATTTTGCGACATTGCTATTGAAACCACCACAAAGACCACGGTCAGATGTGATGATAATTATCAAAATATGGTTGGTTTCGCGCGTATTACCATAAGCAATATTGACATCGGAAGCTCCTGACATAATATTGCGCAACATATCGTACAACTTAGCGGAATAGGGGCGCATTTGTATGATACGGTCTTGGGCGCGGCGGAATTTGGAGGCAGCGACCAATTTCATGGCTTTAGTGATTTGTTGAGTCGATTTGACCGCAGCAATACGGCTGCGCACTTCTTTTAATTGACCTGGCATGTATATATGTCTATGTTGGTTGTGGTATGTATAGAAAAATTGGTGTGATGAATGTTGTATGGGTTGTTTGAGATGTGTTTTGTAAGTTTTAAAACCTTATAGCAACGAATTATTGAGGTGTTTTGAAAAAAAGTTTATGTTTTGGCGTTTCTAATAAAAAAATCAATAATTGTGTGCCATACACCAATAATATAAGGTAGTTCTGTTATGGGTTTAAGGTCTATGGAAAAGGTATTGGCATGAGGTTCATATTTCATAAAGTTCCACTCGATGCCTGTGGTTGCGCAGCCGTACAAAATAGGAATGTTTTTGTTTTCTTTTTGGTTAAACAAATGCGCGGCATACAATTGCGCGGCACATTGGGCTATTCCCCATTCGAGATCTTCATCTTTTGCTTCGGCAATAGAAACGATGGGAGATTCTAACAGCAGAGAAGGTGGATGTAGGGCAAAAAAGAAATCACAAGGACCTGTCAAGTTTTTTTTTTATCTATATTTAGCTCTTCTCCCGAAAAAAAAGATATGCGATTTTTATATTTATTGGCAATTTCTAATAAAATAGGAGAAACTATGCGTTCTGACTTAGATTTTTCGTTGGTTGGTGGTGTGGCATACGCATAACTTAGAGAGGTCTCTAACCAACTACTTGCTTGAATGGGCTGAATGCTTGTTAAATCAAAAATCTGAATCGAAATAAACTGACAATTAAATGAGTCTTTTACCTGACGTATTTTCTTAAATTTGCTGTATCCCATAATGCTTGGAGTTTATTGGTATATGGATATTGTTTTCTTCAAATATAATATTTGATTTTCCTATTATTACGAAGCGATTTTGTATTTAATTTGATATTGGCAGTAATAATATTCAAATAAACCGACCTATCAAAACCTTTTAACAGGTCGGTTTATTGATGATATATTAAGCATATTGACTAGCAATTTCTTTTGCCAAGTCGGTTAAAGTTTTTTCTATTTCGGGAGTCAATTTAGAGCCTTTGTCACGAAGTTGTTCCAACACTTTGGGGAAGCGTTTTTCGAGTGCCAAAAGGAATACGTTTTCGAAATCGCGCACTTTGTTGGCAGGAACACTACGCAACAAGTTTTTGGTACCAGCATAGATGATAGCTACTTGTTTTTCGACGGCGAAAGGTGTAAACTGTGGTTGTTTCAAAATTTCGACGTTACGCACCCCTTTATCGAGCGTAATTTTGGTGGCTTCGTCCAAATCTGATCCGAATTTGGAGAAGGCTTCCAACTCGCGGTATTGTGCCAAGTCCAATTTCAGTGTACCTGCTACCGATTTCATGGTTTTAATTTGGGCATTACCTCCTACACGTGATACCGAGATACCTACGTCAATGGCAGGACGGATACCTGAGTTGAATAGGTTGAGGTCGAGGAATATCTGACCGTCGGTAATGGAGATAACGTTGGTGGGGATATAAGCAGAAACGTCACCTGCTTGGGTTTCGATGATAGGCAAAGCGGTTAGAGAGCCACCGCCTTTGACTTTATTTTTCAAGCTATCGGGCAGGTCGTTCATTACTTTGGCGATAGCATCATTGGTAGTAATTTTTGCGGCGCGTTCCAACAAGCGTGAGTGCAAGTAGAATACGTCACCGGGATAAGCCTCGCGTCCGGGTGGGCGGCGGAGCAACAAAGATACTTCGCGATAAGCTACGGCTTGTTTTGAGAGGTCATCGTATACAATCAAGGCGGGGCGACCTGTGTCGCGGAAGTATTCACCAATGGCGCAGCCTGCAAAAGGTGCGAAGAACTGCATAGGAGCAGGGTCGGCGGCGGAGGCATTGACGATAACAGTATATTTCATGGCTCCGTGTTGTTCCAAGATACGCGCTACGTTGGCTACGGTAGATGATTTTTGTCCACAAGCTACATATATACAATAAACGGGTTCGCCGCGGTCAAAAAATTCTTTTTGGTTGATGATGGTGTCGATGGCAACGGCTGTTTTACCTGTTTGGCGGTCACCGATAATAAGCTCACGTTGTCCACGTCCGATAGGAATCATGGAGTCGATGGCTTTTAACCCTGTTTGTAGGGGTTCGTTTACGGGTTGACGATAGATTACGCCCGGTGCTTTGCGCTCCAATGGCATTTCGAAGGTTTCGCCTGTCAAAGGACCTTTGCCGTCGATAGGTTCTCCGAGGGCATTGACCACGCGACCTACCATACTTTCACTTACTTGGATAGAAGCAATACGACCTGTGCGGCGTACAGTAGAACCTTCTTTGATGCCGGCAGATTCGCCCATCAATACCACACCTACGTTTTCTTCTTCCAAGTTAAGTGCAACTGCTTTTACATGATTTTCGAACTCTACCAATTCGCCTGCCCTAACTTTGGTCAAACCATAGATGCGGGCAATACCGTCACCTACTTGCAGTACGGTACCAACTTCTTCGAGTTCATTTGCCGATTTTACGTTAGAAAGTTGCTGTCGTAATATCGCTGATATTTCTTCAGGTCTTACTTCTACCATGATGTATATCTAAGTTTTTATTTTTTTACGATAAAATAGTAAATTGGCGAGAGAGATTTGTAGCAGAAAAAAGTTTAGAATTCGCGCACGTATTTGTTGACCATAAATTCTTTTTTCAGAAGATCTAATTTGTGTCCAATACTTGCGTTATAGAGTTTATCCTCGAAACGAAGAACAAAGCCGCCCAAGATGGTGGGGTCGACTTCGGTGGTAAGTTCCACTGATTTTTTGCCGGTTTGTTGGATAATAATTTTTTTGACTTGTTCCAACAAACTATTGTCAGCAACAGGCGATGCCAAAACAAGTGTGGCTGTGACAATACCGACATGTTGTTTATATTGGTCGCTGAAAGAGCGAATAATATCAGGCAAAAACTCACCACGATGTTTTTGCATGACAATATCGATAAATTCGGTGGTAATTGCATTGAATTTATCGCCAAAGATGGCTTTTAGTACAGTCGATTTGCGGTCGGCGTGGATAGTAGGGCTTTTAACTAAAAGCATCAAATCGCGACTTTTGAGCGCCGATGAAAAAGTTTCTATATCAGAATGAACGGCTGCTACTTGTCCTTTTTCGACAGCAAGGTCAAGCAATGACTTGGCATAGCGATAGGCTAAACGGGTGGCGGACATAGGCTATAATTAAGGAATGTGATGCGATGAACAAAATAAAATAGGTTAGTATTGTAACATTTGAGTCAGCAATACTATTTTACACACGAAAAATAAAGAAGAACAAAGCTAATTAGTTAAGGGTGATTTTTTTAAGTTCATCTGCTACAAAAGCCTGATGTTCTTGCGGAGTGTCTAATTCGCGTGCCAACACTTTTTTTGCCAAACCGATGGCATGAAGACCGATTTGATTTTTTACATCGGTGATAGCAGCCATTTTTTGGTTGTAAATTTCGGCAGAAGCGCTTGCCACAATTTGGTCATATTCTTTGCGAGCGTTTTCGCGCGCTTCCGAAATAATTTCGTCTTTAATGTCTTTGGCTTCTTTCAAAATTTTGGCGCGTTCTTCTTTGGCTTCGTTCAACAATTGTTCGTGACCTGCTTTGAGTTGTGCCATCTCTTGGCGTGCAATTTCGGCTTGTTTCAAGGCGGTATCGATACTTGTTTCGCGTTCTTTGAGGGCATTGGCAATCGGATTCCAAGCTGTTCGTCCCAATAAGAACCAGAGGACAAGGAATATTAGGGTTGTCCAAAATATAAGCCCCAAATCGGGTGTTAATAGAGAGCTTAATATAAGCATACGCTATATAATTTATTTTTTTATAATTTTTTAGTATGGATAGAATATCTTTTTAGGTTCGAGTAGAGTGTTTTTTTTGATAGGTATTTGTAGAATCTAATAAGTAAGTTGGTTTTTTTCATCGCCAACTTTCCTCCAAAACCCACTGCAAAGTAGCCAAAACGTGGTAGGGATTATCAAACGTAAGCGGCACATAATTGGGGTCGATGCTCAAGATATTGTTTTCCAATTTGAGAAAAGCCCAGCTAAATCCCGATGTTGCGCAGCCATAAATCGCTTTTTGCTTTTTACCTGCTCTTTCGTTAAACAATTGTGCCGCATACATTTCGGCTCCGCATTGTCCAAAGTCTACCAAATCGGGTTCCAATCGTTTGGCTTCCACTACCAAAATAGTAGGCGCTTCGATTTTTAAAGTATTGTTGGTAAGCGAAAAAATAAAATCACAAAAACCGTGCAGTTGTAATTGTTTTTCGACATTAAATTCATAACCCGAAAAAAGCGTGATTTTCCCGATATTTTTCCTTCTTAAGGCTTGCAAAGTGGGAGCTATAATAAATTCGGAACGAGCTTTTTCGCTATACAAAGCATCTGTTTGTGCATTGATAAGCAATTGTTCGAGCAAACTATCAGCGTTAAAAGCGGGCAATGGTTTGGGCAACCAATTTGTTTGTATGGTTTTTAGAGACAGTTTGCTTTCCAAGTCGTCTATTTTAAATTTATTATATGCCATAAAAATCTAATTTATGTAGTTAAGAAAATATTACCTTTCTTCCAAAACCCACTGCAAAGTAGCCAAAACATAGTAAGGGTCATTAAACGAAAGTCCGATAGGGTTAGGGTCTATATAAAGTGTATTGTCCATTAATTTCAAAAACAGCCAACTGTAACCTGATGTTGCGCAGCCATAGACAACGTTTGAATGGTTGCCTTTTTTTTCGTTAAAAATTCGTGCCGCATACATTTCTGCTCCACATTGGGCTAAATCGTCTATTTCTGGTTCCATTTTCTTGGCTTCGACCACACAAAATATTGGTGCTTCTAAGAAAAAACTATCTGCGTTGGTCGATAAAATGAAGTCGCAAAAACCGTTTAGCGCTAATGATTTATCGATATTTAGTTCATAACCAGAAAAAATAGATAACAATTTGGCATTTTTTCGCTGAAAAGCTTGGAGAACAGGTGCAATAAGGAACTCCGACCGAGCTTTTTCACTACCCAAATAAGTTCTTTGGGCTTGTTGCATCAAAGCATCTAAGGTAATATCATGTTCAAATGCTGGTGGATTCAAATTCACCCAAAATTCACGTTTGATATGAAGTTGCAATTTGCTTTGCAGATGCTCCATTTTGAACTTATTATATGCCATAAAAATCTAATTGATGTAATTGGGATAAGAAAATAATCAGCTCCTTTTTGATGTTCCAATGAGTAGAGTTGTGTAATAATGAAAACAATATCACTTTTTTGTTAGTATTCGTCTTACCACCAACACCACTATCCCCCAGCACCTTGTGTGTGGAGAATAGTGGCTCTTTGATGGAAAGTGGATATTAGAGAACTAAGGTCAACAAACCAACTACCACACCAAAAAGGGCTACACCCTCAATCAAGGCGGCAGTCAAGATCATGTTGGCACGAATATCACCTACAGCTTCGGGCTGACGAGCAATTGACTCAACAGCACTACCACCGATACGACCAATACCGATACCAGCACCCATAGCAGCTAAACCTGCTCCAATACCACCACCGATACCTGCAACGTTACCAGTGGCTTCCAATAAAAATGGTAAGAAGTCCATGACTTGTACAATATTTTAAAAATGAACAATTTTTGTATGAATGTGTGTATATCAATTGTAGTAATTATTGATAGGGCGATTAGTGATGTGCTTCTCCGACGTGGTGGTGTTCTTCGATGGCTTGACCAATGAACACAGCCGATAAGGTACAGAAAATATAGGCTTGCAAAATGGCTACAAACAACTCCAAAGCGTTGAGCGCCAACATGAACAAACCCGATAAAATACCTACACCGAAACCAGGTACCGTTCCTGCCAAATTAGCTACAATGAAAATGATTGCCACAAAACTCAAGATGATGATGTGTCCTGCTGTGATGTTGGCAAACAAACGCAAAGCCAAAGCAAATGGTTTAATGAAAATAGACAATGCCTCAATAACAACCATCAACAATTTGATGGCAAAAGGCATACCTTGAGGATTAAAAATGTGTCCCCAATAGTCTTTGTTGCCCGAAAAATTGGTAATAAGGAAAGTGATGATGGCGAGAGTGGCTGTAACAGCGATGTTGCCCATTACGTTGCCGCCGCCGGGGAAAACGGGAATTAAACCCAAAAGGTTGTTGAACCAAATGAAGAAGAAAACCGTCAAAAGATATGGAAGGTATTTGGGATATTTATCGCCCAAATTGGGAATGGCAATGTCGTCGCGAATAAACTGAATGATTGGCTCAAAGAAACCACGCACACCGCTTGGCACCATGCTGCGCTTATAGCCACTGGCAATAGCAGGGAACAACAACAACATGATGATAGCTGTAAGCAACATGGTAAATACAACTTTGGTTATCGAAAAATCGTAGAAACTGCTGCGACTAATCGGATAATGTTGACCGTTATAACTAACTTGTCCTTCGTGTACGCCTTCGATGGCTACATCGCCTGTCGAAGGAAAGTTGGAGTTGTCTACATAGTTCAATACGCCATGCTCCATTACATAACCATTGTGGGCTTGGTGTCCGTGATGAAAAACCGAAGACCAGAAGAAGTCGAAGCCTTTTTCTTTATGGTACACAATGCAAGGCAAAGGAATAACCCAAGCTGGGGTCATATGGTATTCGTGGGCATCGGTGATGTGGTGCATAATCATACCACCAATATCCAAATCACCTTTTTTTTCGCCTTCGTGAGCGGCAGGCGCATGGGCATTGGCTGTTGTGTGCATTTGCGGATCGGCAGCGTGGTTATGTCCTGCATGAGCATTTTGCTGCTCGGCGGAAGCGTTGCCATGTTGAGCCAATAATAGGTGATTAGGAGCGAACTGTAGAACGGCGAATAGCGTTAGGGAAAACAATAGATTGTATATAGTAGTCACTTTTATATGATGCTTTTTTGATTTTGCGCCGCAAAGGTACGACTATATTTTGGAACTACCAAAATTGTGTTAAATTTTGTGAAGGATTTTTGCCTACTATACAGATATTATACATTTTTTGGATAAATAAGACTACAAAAAGGCAAATAGTACCTCCAAAAAGCGAAAAAACACGTCAAAAAATGCTTTTGTACCTCCAAAAATGATTTCCCCACCATAGCAACAAGGTTTTGCATGGTGAGGAAATCATACTAAGAAAAATGTTCAGATGGGTTTAGGGCAAGAAATGGCGTGGGGTGTGAATGCTGCGCGATTTTCTGATTTGTACCGATTTATTGGACGGATATTTGACATTGAACTCCACAGATAAACTTTCGGTTTTGGCAGGAGCCACATCAAGCCGCCACACTAATTTGCCGCTCGGCGCATCTAATTGCGCACCCGAAATTTCTTCTATATCCACCGTAATATCTTTCTCTTGTGAAACAGGTACTTGATCCCAGATTTCTATATTGATGGGCTTGTTGCGATTATTTTTGGTGGCTATCGTATAGGCAAACGACTCGCGATACATCAAATTGAGTAATTTTTTGTTGCTCTTATCTTTGATTTTTAACTTGGTACATTGTACTTTTGAGTCTGTGCCTAATGACAACCGAAGTGTATCGCGCAGTGTATTGAGGTTGATTTGTGATGTTCCAATATAGGAATTTCCATAATACAAAGATGCTTTTCCGTTCACCAAATTTAAATCCTCCCAATCCACTATTTGAGCAATAAGATAGACTTTGTTGTCTAATTTGGGAATACAGATGTGAGTATATTCTGCATTTAATTGGTGTTGGGCAATGTCTACTAAATACGGAATACTGTTGGCAGGAATACTATAACGTATAGGAATTACAAACTCGGCGTTTAGGTTACTTACTCCCAATTCTTCGTCTTGAATTTGAACAGCATTATGGTTAGCGCCATTAAAATTTTGAGCAACATTGGAACGTTGAAAATTTAAATCTGATGGCATTCTGTTTTGTGAAGATGGGCTGTCGTAGTTCAGCAACCATGCTTCTAAAACAGGAAGTGTGGCATCATCTTGAATACTGCCGACCACTAAGGTCAGTTGCACATTGTTCCAATCAACGCCTGTGTTGTTATAAATTTGGGCTTGATAATTGAGCTGGATTGGTTGGTTAATATCGATGGTTTTTAATGTGTACGATGCCTGCCATTGTGCATAGTAAACAGTATAATTAATTTCTATTTGAGCATTCGCTGTTGTTGGGTTATCGAGCAACAAATGAATGTGTGTTTGTTTGTTTTGTGCTTGTAGGCGATTGACTTCGGGCATAATTCTTTTAGAAATAATATTTTTTTTAATTTCTAATGTTTGATTGCTTTGTTCAAGGGTGGCTATTCTATCGGCTATATCTTTGAGGCGCGTTCTGTAGAAATCTGCTGCTTTTTGGAGTTCTGCCACCGAAAGCCCGCTTTGAGAGCCTCCTACGGTTTTGTTTTGCAAAATCATTTCTTTTTCACTATTCAATGCTTCATGTTCATACTGATTGGATTTTATGGTTTTCCAAAGAAAATCAACAGAATCCTGAGCAACTTTAAGGGCAGGAGGATATGCCGAACGCATTGTATTTTCTTCATCAAAAGGTTTAAAAGCGGCACTCAAAATACTAGCTCCTGACACCTTGATGTGCGTGTTTTCTTGTCTTAAATTGAACGGCAAACCCACCAAAACCACTTCTGTTTTTCCGCTCAAGAGTTGCGTAGTGGTGCTTTGATGTACATTTGCTCCATTCAAATAGACCGTTACTTGGTCGATGGTAGTTGTGAGTTGTTGGGTGGGATTGTTGGCAAACAAAGCCATGTTGCACAAATAGACGATAAGAGTCACAATAAAGTAAGGCATGATACAAAATTATGGTTTAAAAATGAACAATATGTATTGAAATAAAAATTAAGATAACGCTCCTTAAAATTGTATTTCTTTCATTATCCAAACCAGAACGTTTTTGCCTATTAAATAGTATGCGTTATGGTTTTTTATACTTAATTTTTTGTTATTTTGCTTGATATGAAAAAATAAAGGTTTGGATAACAAAAGTAGTTCCCACAAAATTAAGCAAAAACCACAACACGCCTGACGAATCCACTCGGAAAAAGAACACCTTTTTTTGCATTTGTTGCAGGTTGAGCAAATCAGCTAAATCACCATTTATCACTTATTTTCAATTCAGTATAAAATCTCTTTTATAGCACTATTTGTACCTTATTTATACGCCATCCTACGTTCATAATTTTTTTCTCTTTACCAAGATAAACATTATACCGAAATTTTGCTTACCTTTGCACCCAATATTTTTTCTACCAAAAAAAAATAATACCATCACCAACATGAGTTATAGACACCAACGTTTATTGGGCAAAAAAAATTTCATGATAGTATTGGCGGGTGTAGTGGTCATCATTGTCGGATTTTTACTGATGATAGGCGGCGGCACCACCGACCCTAACGTTTATCCCGAAGAAAGCATGTATGGTTTCCAACGAACTGTATTAGCTCCGATGGTTATCTTAGTGGGTTTTGCTTTGCAGATTGTAGCAATTCTCACCAAATCAGACGTGCCTATTATTGAAGAACCATCTAAACCGACACCTGACCTTAGCAAAAAAAACGCTCCTGCTCCGCCGCCGCCTATCAAGACTACTAATAAGCGCAAATAAAACTATTTATCCCATGCCTATTCCATTGCAGAACTTCTACTAATAGTTGCTCAACTATTGGAAAAAGTTAGCCTGCAATGGTTTTTCTTGTTTTTATCACACCTTTTTTGATAGATTATGTATTATTATCCGTCTCCAAGTGTCCGTTACGTACCCATGCGTTATAAACTGGGAGGTTTAGATTTTTTGCAAATAACCAATATAGAGAACCGCGAATATGCCATCATTTCGTTTGATTATGGTGCCAATTTGTGCAGTTTGTGCCTCCAAACGCCCAATAATCAACTTATTGAGGTGATAGACGGCTATCGAACACCCGACGAATGGGTAACACATAGTGGTTACAAAAGTAGCAAATTGTTGCCTTTTCCTAATCGGATTAAAGATGGTAATTACGCTTTTCGAGGCAAAACCTATCAGTTACCCATCAACCGTCCCAAAGAAAATCATGCTATACATGGCTTTTTCTATAACCAAAAATTACGTTTGATACAGTATGAAAATGTTGATGATAAAATGATTGTTGTGACCGAAGGCAACTATAACGGTGATATACCGGGTTTTCCGTTTCCTTTTACCACGATGTGTACCTACGAATTAAGTCCGCATAAATTGATTTGCAGGACTGCTGTGTCCAATGACAGTCCCGATACAGCTATGCCTTTGGGCGACGGCTGGCATCCTTATTTTCAGTTGGGCAACAATACAACAATCAACGACTGTTATTTGCAACTACCCACAAGCCAACAATATATTCTCGACGACCGCAAACTACCCACAGGCGAAACGATAGAAAACCCGCATTTTCAAACACTCCACCGCATTGGCGAGCAACAATTGGACGATACCTTTGGGATGCTTAATCCCACTCAAAGCAACGAAGTCCACACCATTTTGCAAGCACCAGATAAGACTTTTAAATTGGTTATCAGCCAACAGATAGGCGAAAAAGCCTACAATTTTTTGCAGGTTTACACACCATCACACCGTCGCAGTATTGCCATAGAACCCATGACCTGCACACCCAATGCGTTTAACAATGGTATTGGGTTGATAGTGCTTGAACCAAAACAAAAGTATGTGGCGCAATATAGTGTTGGAATAGAAGTATAGACAAAAATTAATAAGATACAAAGTAAAATAGCTGCCTCAAAAATCAATTTTATCATTGTTTTAAATGAATAATGCCTATAAATATACAAAAATATTTTGCAGGTAAAATAAATTTATGATAAGATAATTTTTATGATTTTTGAGACAGCTTGTTTTTTTTATGTGCATACAAAACCTATTGCGGCATTGCTATACAAACTTTAACAAAATAAGTGGGCAAATTTTTCACGGTTAATACCGCACTGACATCACACCAATTTTTCGAGCATTAGGCTGAAATTTCGCAAAATCAGTGCCACTCATCGTGCCATTCATATCAAAATCTCCCGACACATAACCATTGCTTTGCACAATTGCTACATTATAGTCCGCAAAATTTATTATTCCATTGGCATTGGCATCACCACTTGCCATAGCATAAAAATTGGTAGTTCCCAATAGATTAACTTGCGACACACCGCCCAAAATATTGCTTACATTGCTAAAATCATACGCAGTTGTATTGGGTAAAGCGACCACCGATTTGCTCGACAAAGCCAAATGGTTGCGGTGGCGCACAATCATGATATAGCTACCCGAACCACTCAAAGTCGGAGCAAAATTTACCCCTTCGGTACCATTAAGCTCCATTATCATGCCATCGGTGCGTAGCAGTGCGGCGCGGCGTGCCACCACAATGCCACTACTATTTCGCAACTCAAGCAATACCCAATCTACTGTGTTGGCAGGAAAAGCATTGCTATTGGCTATTTGTTCTGTGCCTGCATAGTTCCATGGAGCTACATTATAAGGTTGTTGTAAAGGCAAAAGGTTGCTGGTTTGCAGTGTGTTGCGCATTTGGTTGTTGGTCGTATTGTAAGCACCTTCCAAAATGGCTTTGGCTTTCACCACAAAAGTGGTCATAGGCGGATTATTGTCGGTCACATAAAAATGGTCTATGGCTACTTCTATCAAATGTCCGTTACCAGTGTCTGAGGCATCAATAATCAGGTGCATATTGGCAGTTGGCGTAAGGTAGTCGGCTACATTAAAACTTCTGTTTGACCATTCGGCTTCGTCGGCAGTTCCCTCAACAACATCTTCGAGCAAAACTGTTGCAATACCGTTGGATAAACGAATATAGGTATGATCGTCAGGGGTGCTGTTGCCTCCTGTATACCTAAACCAAAATGAGAAGTTCAGTTGTGCATCGCCATAAGCGCTCAAATCAAAAGTGGGCGAAGTGAGAATACTATTGCCATTGTCAATATCGTCGTCGGCGGCATTGCCGCTTGCCGAGTTGCCAGTTACATAACATTGGTCACCATAGTCATTGCTTACATCTACATCAGGATTGGCAGGATATCCACCCGATACTGTTCCGTTGGGTTCGCCACGCGTCCATATACCCGACGAGGCGGTGTGTGTTTCGGTCCAATTAAAGTTGAACAAAAAATCATCATAGTAGCCTTGTTGTAGGCTAATGGTCACATTATTAGAAGTGGTACTGATGATTTGGCTCAACAATGCGTTAGTCACAAAACCCCATTTACCCGCATAGATATTGTAGTTGCCTGCTCCCAGCAGATTGATACTAAAACTACCATTGACGTTGGTCGTTGCGGTATAAGAGGTTTGACCATCAAACAACAATACGTTAGCGTTAGCGATAGGTGTGTTGGTACCTGCGCGCAACACCTGTCCTGTCGCTACAAAAGGCGTAGTCGGTTGCAAGGCAACATTAATGGTTTGGGTATTACCATTAGTAAGCGAAACTGTAATGGTTTGTGGTTCATAACCCGATTTTGAAATGATAATCGTATAAGTACCAGCAGTGGCAATAGCCGTCAAAAAATCTCCTGTTGGGTCGGAACTAACAGTGTTTTGTCCCACAATTTGTATACTAGCCCCACCCACAGCAGCGCCACTACTAGCATTGGTAATAAAACCATCTAAGAAACAAGCATGTTCATAAGTGGGTTGTAGGATATATAAACCTTCTTGTTGGTCAGAAGCAAGTATCATACCCGAAGGCAGGTAGGGATATACTCCCCAGCAACCTTCATAGCCCAAACCACTATAGTTGGGCGAAGTGTCATAACTTGCCACTTCCACTATTAGTTCGGGGTGAGTGACATCAAAAACTTTTACGCCTGCCTGATAATAGGAACAAACCAAAAAGTTATTATCAAAATAACAGTTGTGTACCGTACCTTGTGTAGTAGCAAAATGGTCTAAGCGTTGTATGTCGCTGAGGTCAGTAACATTGTAGGAGTCTATGCCACCGTTGGTCGATTCGTCGGTAGTGAAAAGGTAGTGACCATTATCGGACAGAGCCGTGTTGTGCGTAAAATTATCTGTGGTTGCTTGTGAGGCGAGGGTGACGAGGTTGTTTTTATTGGAGGCATTAAAAACGCGAAAAACACCATCATTGATATTAGCAGTCCAAACGGTGTCGTTCCGTGCAAAACCATCATGAACATATTGCTGGTTCCAAGTGCCAACAATGGGTGGATTGGTGGGATTGGCATTGAGGTTGAGAATAACCAAACCGTTGTAGGTATTGCTACCCGTGAGGTACAAATAGCCGTTGTTGTCTGTAAAGAGGTCGTGACCGGTGTTGAAACTGTAGCTACTGCCATTGGGCAAAGTGCCTCCCGTCCAAAAGGTGTGTGGAGCCGAATTGGGTAGGTTATTGAGGTTGATGATGAGCAAACCTCCGCCGCCTTCGGTCACAACATAAGCATAATTATTCCACACTTTGGGTTCGCGCCAAATGCTGTTGTTGCCGTCAATATGAAACAATTCTACAGGATTTGTAGGGATAGTAAGGTCAACGATAGTGGTGCCGTCGCGCGTCCCTACTATGGCATATTCTCTACCATTTTTGCTAAATCCCCACACATTGCTCGAATTTTCGTTGGTGATATGGTCGAAGTTAATTTGCGATTGTAGCACTAAACCATAGTTTTGGGCATAGAGATGAAAAGTAAGAAATTGGAAAAGTAATAAACAATACCATGTTTTTGGGATAATCATAAAACAAATTGACTTATATGGTGTAAAATGGTGCAAAGCTACTCAAATTTTGAGGAATTGGGGTGTATTTTGTATCAAAATGAGAATAAATAATACGGTATTGGCAACTCTAATGCTCTTAGAGTGCTTTGGGAAGAGTGTTTAGGTTAAGAAAATAAAGCAATTGCTATCAAAAACAGTAAAGAACCATTTTTTTTTTTTATCTTTGCCGCTCGATTCCACATTTAGTAAAACAACAGCACTATTTTTTGTTATTAGGTATGAATATCTGGCACACAACACCAAACATTGACCAAATTAATCAGTTTTCGGCTAACTGCATGGTTGAATATATAGGCATTGTAGTAACCGAAGTTGGTGAGGATTATATTTGCGCCAAAATGCCCGTAGACCATCGCACTACACAACCTTATGGACTATTGCATGGCGGTGCTTCGGTGGTTCTTGCCGAGACATTGGGTAGCATGGCATCTCAAATGGTTGTCGATTCACAGCGAAAAATGGTAGTAGGATTAGCCATCAATGCCAACCATGTTCGGTCGGCACGAGAGGGATATGTATATGCCACAGCGCGAGCGATACATCTGGGCAAAATGACACATATCTGGGAAATAAACATTGTTAACGAAAAACAACAAATTGTGTGTGTGAGTCGTTTGACGATGGCTATATTAGATAAAGAATAGTATTTGTGTGGCGGTTCCAACAAACCAACAGAATGATACTATTGGGCTTATAAAACTCAAAATCGGTCAGCAATAAAATTTTTTGCTGACCGATTGGTTCGTTTTTTTTGTATTTTTTAACCCAAAACATTAGTTTACTATGGGGCTATGCTGTTTATGCTTTTTGAGTTTTAAATGTTTTTTTTCAGACTACAAAACAGCATAGTCTCCAAAACACTTCTTTACATTGTATTATGTGGCAACGTATACAAACTGTTTATTTAGCCCTATCTGCTTTGCTGGCAGGGGTGAGTCTAAGCCCTGTGGCTTATGATATTAGTGGTGAGCAAGCCCTTGAGATGAACGATTTTGTAGCTTTGATGGGCTTGTGTGTGTTGGTGGCGGTCGTGAGTGTTGCCACTATTTTGATGTACAAAAATCGTGCGTTGCAAATAACGCTTTGTTGGGTTATTTTGGCCTGTCTAATTGGCATTATAGGTTTAGCCGCTTATTATGCTTGGGCAACAATAGGCAGTGATGTACCTTACATTGGCACAGTATTTCCTATTGTGGCTATGATAACCACTTTTTTGGCGATGCGTAGCATTCGTGCCGATGAACGGCTTATCCGTTCGATGGATAGACTTCGCTAAATACCTGCAATTTGACGAATCACATACGCTGCCATTTCTAAGCCAAAACGAGCGGGCATATAAGAAATTGTGCCATAGAAAGACCGTTTAAAATTGCTGCCATCGGTCATGCAAAGCGATTCGGCAATTATCGGTTCTTCGGAGGTAACAACTTTGAAACCCGATTTAACATTACGTTTTTTGAGAGCTTTTCGGATTTGTTGTGCTAATGGGCATTCACGCGTTTTGAAAATATCTGTCACCTTTACGCGTGAAGGGTCTACTTTTGCGCCTGCTCCCATCGAGCTAATAACTTTTACACGACGGTCTTTGCAGCACATAATGAGTTCCATTTTGGGCTGAAAACTATCTATGCAATCCAATACCCAGTCGAACTTGCCATTGGCTATCAGTTCGTCCATGGCGGAGGGTTGCATAAATTGTTCGACGATGGTGAGTTGCATATCGGGGTTGATATCTAATAGGCGTGCGCCCATAAGCTGGGCTTTGGATATGCCAACAGTGGACATCAGCGCGGGTAATTGGCGATTAATATTGGTGATATCGACCACATCTCCATCAACAATGGTCATTTTGCCAATACCTGCTCGTCCCAAAAACTCGGCGGCATAGCTACCCACGCCTCCCAAACCTACTACAAGTACATTGGCTTGTTGGAGACGGGCGGTGCGTTCAGGCGTAATGAGGAGGTCGGTGCGTTCTAAACGTGTTTTAGAAGCCATATTCTTACAATAAAAAAGAAAATAGGGTGGTTTTTAAAAAAAATAATTGATAATAGACTTGGGTTCGTTATACTTATTTATCCCCCTGCAATTTGACTGATATTTGTTGTGGCTTGGTATCGCGCACCACAATTATACTTATATTGTCGTTGGGGTGAAACAAACCTATATGTTCTTGTAGTTCTGCTATGGTGTTGACCACGCGATCTTCGACTTGAATAATAACATCGCCGTTCTTAATGCCTGCTTTGTCGGCAGCACCTCCTTTGGTGACCGACTCGACCAACACGCCTTTGACGCGGGTAATATTGAGCTGAAGGGCGGCATTGTTGTCCAAATCGCGGATAGACACTCCCAAATAGCCGCGTTTTACTTTGCCATACGTCAATATGTCATCTGCTACTTTTTTGACAATATTGATAGGCACAGCAAAAGAATAACCCGCATAATAACCTGTTGGGGTAGCAATAGCTGTATTGATTCCAATGAGTTCGCCATTGCCATTGACCAAAGCACCGCCCGAATTGCCTGGATTAACCGCCGCATCGGTTTGGATATAGGCTTCTATGGCTTGTGATTCGGAGTCATTGGTTGTTTGATTTTCGAGGGTGGTCATGTTGCGAGCTTTGGCGCTGATAATACCTGCCGTGACCGTAGAGGAAAGATTAAAAGGATTGCCTACTGCCAAAACCCATTCACCTACCTTCACTTTGTCGGAGTCGCCATACACCAAAGAGACAAAATTATTGGCAGGTTCGTCAATTTTGATAAGTGCAATATCGGTGGGTTCATCAATGCCAATAACCTTAGCTTCATATATACGACGATCATAGAGGGTTACTTCGATGCGTTCGGCATCGGCAATTACATGACGATTGGTGATGATATAGCCCATATTACTTATCAATACACCAGACCCAGAATTGTTGGGAAGGTCGTGGAGTTTAGGCAAGTCATTGTCCCATCCGTTTGGAGGTGTTCCCTTTTTTTTGATGGTAGTAATTTTGATATGAACCACCGCTGGTGTAATGCGAGTAGCTACGGTAGTGAAATCAAGCATCGGCACTATGGGGCCGATGCCATTGATGGATTGACGCAGCATGGTGGTTGCTTGGACAGGGGGCGTAAGGTGCGAATATAGGTAGGTACTGCCTCCATGATAGATGCCAACAGCCATACAGCCGCCTAAAAAACCATACAATAAATTTAGAAGTAGGTTTTTCATAGCAAAACGCGATTTGGAAGGGTAAAACGCAAGTGTGTGTGTTTTTTTTTGAATGTATTTACAACGTTGAATTAGGAAAAATTAGGACACAAAATCGACATTTGCTTTTTTGGGATAAGTGAAATAAAAAGAAGTACCTTCATTAGGAACAGATTCGAACCATATAGTACCTTTGTGTCTTTCTACCACTTTTTTGCAAATAGCCAGTCCAATACCTGTGCCTTCGTAGTTTCGGTCTAAGCGCTGAAAAATCATGAATACACGCTCTTGATATTGTGCTTCTATACCAATACCATTATCTTTGATAGAGAATAGCCAATGATCTTCTTTGTCTGCTACTTCGATAGTAATGGTGGGTTGTTGTCCTTTTTGTTGAAACTTAATGCCATTACTGATTAAATTCTGAAAAAGCTGCATTGTTTGGGTTTCATCGGCTTCTATAATAGGCAATTGTTGAGGGTCATAGTAGATTTTGGTACGATTTTCTTGAATAGCAATTCGCAAATTGGAGAGTACTTTAATCAACAAATTTTCTACATTGACCAATTTTATCTGCATTTTTACGCTACCCACGCGTGAATATACCAATAAATCTTTGATAAGGGTTTGCATACGCTTTACGCCGTCGGTAATATAAAAAATATAATCTCGGGTTTCGGGGTCGATGCTATCTTGATATTTTTTGCCAACTAATTGGGAAAAACTTGCTATCATTCGCAATGGTTCTTGCAAGTCGTGAGATGTCACATACGCAAATTGTTCTAATTCTCGGTTAGACACTTCCAAAGAATATGTTTTTTCGCTTAACTGTTGTGTGCGTTCCTGCACCCTATGCTCGAGTTCGTCTTGCATTGCCAAAAGAGATTCGTCTCGTTTTTGTACCTCCACCAACATTTCATTGAATACACTCACCAAATCGTTGAGTTCCACATCTTTTTCGGGCAGCAATCGTGCGCTGTAATCCTTGTCGTGTTCTATTTTTTTTATGAAAGTGATGAGTTTGTTGATAGGTTTTTGGATATAGTTATTGGCAAATTGCCAGAAAATAATGGCTAATAAAATGGATAGGATAAGCACATACGCAGAAGTATAAAATATATGTGATGTTAAGGAAGTTTTGTCAGACCGTATGCTCATGCTTAGGTAGCCCAAGGTTTTTTTCTCTTGGTTATTGAGGGCATCATTAGGAGCAGTTATTTTGACGATTTTATGATGAAGTATCCAATTGTTATTAATTTGTTTGATAAAAATACTATCATTATTGAGTTGTATATCCGAAAAAGGTAGTTCTGTATTATCTTTATCATTGGGGTAAATTGCCCACAAAGCTCCGCCAGCAGTATAAACTACGGCTGTATTAACTTTGGGGTTGTGTTTCAAGATGTTGATAATAATTTCTACATCTTTAGCATACATTTTATAGTCGGCTTCAGAAAAATCGAGAGTAGCTTTCAAACTTTCCACCATGCTTTTGGACAATGCCTCTGCTTCTTTTCGCTCTGTTTTTTCTAAATATCTGAAATAACCAAATACAAAAAAAAAGCCACACATACTAACACTTAGTATAATGGTGGCTATTTGTATAAATAGAACTTTTATTCGAATAGAATTAAAAGAAAATAATGACATAAATACTCGCTTACGATACAATTTGTGCAAGTCTTAACAATTGGTGACTTAATTTGAACGTGCAATTACTAAAGGAAGCAGGGCTGGTTTCGAAGCGAATTTTATCATCTTGGTTAATAAAATTCAAATGTCCGCCTTCTCTCGTAAATCCCTCGCGCTCTCCTACTATAAGTGCATTCTTACTTACAGCAGAACGAACTAGCTTTTGCACTGTTGTTGTTTGTACAGATTTAGCAACAAAAATAAGTTGAACTTTTCTTTTTTCCATTGCACTCAAAGTAGCCTCAGTAAGGTTACTATAGAAGTATAGCGCAACGGGTTTGTTTTGAATGTCCTTTTGTTTTGCAGCTAATTTAAGGGGTGAAATGATATTGGAAGTACCAATAACAGCAATACGAATTGAATCGCTTGGAACAGGGGAATTCCATTCTATATAATCAATAAATTTGAAAATAAAGGTAGCTTTCAAATCGTATTCATTAGCGAGTAAAGTTGTTTTAGAAGAATAGTTAGGAGTATTTGGAAGTGTTTGACTTTGGGTTTGTGTAAAAGCTATAGTCGATATTACAAGAGATAAGACAAAGATTGGCAATTGTTTTCCAAAAGGCATAAATACGGTTTTAGGGTTTTGTTGTTATACTAATAATCGTTCGCGGGTCGTATGGCTGCGAGGGATTATAGTAATAAACGACATCTATAAGCGAAATCCTATGGGCATTATACAAATAACTTAGTCGTTTGATTACCTCATCTGTTGGTATCTTTTGTCCATCAATTACCACCATATCAGTTATAGCTACAATGGTCAGAATATCGGCACTTTTATATTCCACGCCACCATCTAAGCTATGTAAATAGGTGAATAATTCTGCACTATCCATGCTGTAAATTGCTAGGTCATCTAAGTGTTTATGAGCTACTTTTACTTCTGAAATATCTTCTTCGACACAATAGTCCAGGAGTTCTTCGAGGCTCTTATCCAATAGTTGGTCAAGGGATTCAAATTTACAAATGTGATTGGTAGACAAAATTCCTTCTTGTGTAGTAGCCATTAGCTGTAGAGAATCTTGAGCAGATAAGGATGAGTGGATAAATAATTGAATGATAAAACAAATAGCAAAAGTTTTCATTTGGAAAATATGGTTTGTAAAGTAAAACAATCGAGAATGATAAGTGTTTATTTAGTTAGCAAACATCAAAAAAATACTAGCTACATTATACTGTTTAACTAACTGACTTTCTACCTTACAAAACATTATTCACTTGTGTTCTGTAAGGTTATACGGAAAAAGTTGCCCTTTGGATCGATTTTTGGTTGTTTTTGACAAAACTTTTACAAAGATATAGCTTTTTTTTGTAATATTGTCAAATTTATGGCACAAATTACGACAAAAATTTCAAAATTTTATCTTGATCAGCAAGATCTTTTTTTCATTACTTGCCTAAATCTATGCTTAGACAAGTGGAAGTTAGTAGGATATGAAAACTACAACCAAAACCTTGCATAGCATTGGCTCTTGTATAGATAGCAAAAAATGTGCTATTTTTTTAAAAATAGCACATTTCAGAAAAAACTTGATGATTAGAGATGACACACCAAAAACCTTATGTTCGGCATTATAGTTTTGTTTTCAATCTCTATTAATTTAGAAGCGCTCTAATTGACTAAAAAAGAAATTACCCTCAATAATGGCATTTTCGTCAGAATCGGAGCCATGTACAGCGTTTTCGCCGATGCTGGTGGCAAATAAGCGACGAATTGTGCCTTCGGCGGCTTTGCTGGGGTCGGTAGCACCGATGAGTGTGCGAAAATCCTCTACTGCATTGTCTTTTTCCAAAATTGCAGCTACAATAGGACCCGATGACATAAAAGCGACTAATTCGCCATAAAAAGGACGTTCTTTGTGAATTTCATAGAACTTGCCCGCTTGCTCGGCGGTAAGGCGGGTGTATTTCATGGCTACAATGCGGAAACCACCTTCGTTCATCTTGGCTAAAATAGGTCCGATGTTGTTACGTTTAACCGCATCGGGTTTTATCATCGTAAAAGTTGTACGACCTGTTGACATAAAAAATTAAGGAATTTTAAAAAAAATTGTACTTTTGAGCCGCAAAAGTACGTATTTTTGTTCAAATGTCCAAACAACGGCGTTTTTATAGCCCCGATATTCCACTTTTTATATACCAAATACTATGTCATTATCTATTGAACAACTTGGAGTCCTACTCCAAGTGCCACAACAAATCGTCATTTTACCACACACCAAACCCGATGGTGATGCTATTGGCTCGGCGCTCGGCTTATACCATTGTTTACATTCCCACTATCAACACCACGACATTCAAATTATAACCCCTACGGACTATCCCGATTTTTTGCATTTTTTGCCTGCTGATGAAAAAGTAATTATTTATCCACGAAACGAAAATACAGCTAAAAATTGTATAGAAAAAGCAACATTGGTGTTTATTTTAGACTGCAACGATACGGCTCGTTTAGACGACCTACAGCCTTTTGTTGATGCCATTTATTGTCCCATTGTTTTGATAGACCATCATTTAGACCCACAAATAGTGGCTGCTTATCAGGTGTGGACAACGGCTGTTAGCTCGACCGCCGAATTGGTCTATCGTTTTTGTCACCAACTATTTACACAACCCATCATCAATGCCGATGCTGCTTTGTGCCTATATACAGGTATTGCCACCGACACAGGCAGGTTTAAATACAATACTTTTCCTAGCACCTTTGAAGTAGTTGCTCGATTAATCGAATGTGGCTTACATCTTGAACAAGCCAACAACCTGATTTTCGATAACAATACAGAAAAAAGATTGCGCTTTTTGGGCTTTATTTTGTCAGAAAAAATGATAATTTTGCCTAACAAAAAAGTAGCTTATATTGCCGTTTCGCAAGAGGATATGGACTTGTACCAATACGAATCGGGCGACCTTGAGGGTGTGGTAAACTATCCCTTGTCAATAGCTGGCATACAAGTTGTTGGATTATTCAAAGAACAATCCAACGACGATGTGGGTTTGTCTTTTCGCTCCAAAGGAGATTTTTCGGTGAATCTCTATGTCAGAGAGCATTTTATAGGCGGTGGACACAAAAACGCAGCGGGCGGGCGCTCGTCCATGTCGCTCGACGATACCATTCATCATTTTTTAGACACCATTGCAAATTATCCCGAATTGCAGGGAAGTAACTAATTTTTTTTATTCACAAACAAAATGCTTTTATACCATGAAAGGAATAATATTGGCAGGTGGTTCTGGCACACGCCTCCACCCCATTACCTACGCTATTAGCAAACAACTCATGCCTATCTATGATAAACCGATGATTTATTATCCTTTATCAACATTGATGTTAGCAGGAATTCGCGATATATTGGTCATTTCTACGCCCGAACACTTGCCTTTGTTCGAAAGTTTTTTGGGTGATGGATCCAAATATGGTTGTAATTTCTCCTACAAAGTACAACATGTTCCCAATGGTTTGGCACAGGCTTTTGTGTTGGGCGAAACCTTTATTGGCAACGACAAAGTATCTTTGGTGTTGGGTGACAATATTTTTTATGGTTCTACTTTCGGACAGAAACTAAGCTCGTGTCAAGATGTGGACGGCGGAATTATTTTTGCCTATCACGTCTCCGACCCCGAACGCTATGGGGTAGTGGAATTTGACCACAACAATACTGCCATTAGCATAGAGGAAAAACCCAAAAATCCTAAGTCGCATTTTGCAGTTCCCGGCTTGTATTTTTATGACAACAGCGTGGTCGAAATTGCCAAAAACCTACAGCCCAGCAAGCGCGGCGAATATGAAATCACCGATGTCAATCGCTATTATTTGGAACAACAACGCCTCAAAGTAGTTATTCTGGACCGTGGAACAGCATGGTTAGATACAGGTACGTTTGACTCCCTCATGCAGGCAAGCCAATTTGTGCAGGTCGTCGAAAACAGACAAGGACTCAAGGTGGGTTGTATCGAAGAAGTTGCCTATCGCAAAGGTTTTATTGATGCTGAACAACTGCGTCGCCTTGCCGAACCTTTGCTCAAAAGTGGCTATGGACAATACTTATTGGAGTTGATATAGCCATATAAGACACTATAGCCATAGTCCATAACCTCCAATTTAACAATTTTGTGTAGTAGCTTCAAGTAGTTATGTTTGTTGATAGTGGGGGCAAAAAATTATATCCAAACACCAATAAATAACGAAACTACTTAGGTTCTTGCTTAGGTTAAATATTTTTTGGCTATTAGTGTTCTGTTTTATCTATTTTGTCGGAAAAAGCTGTATTTGCCGTAAAAAAATAACGATATTTTTGTTTGAATGGCGAAGCGCGTTAGGGATGCGGAGGGTGGCGTTAGCCAGTGCGGAGAGCAACGCAGCACCAAGCGAAGCGAAGCCCGCAGCAGCCCGACCCGCAGGGAAACGCCCAAATAAATCAATGCTTTATTCAACATGGCTGCCAAATCTGCCTATTTTAAAGGGGGGATAAAAATGTGGATACCTGATAAAATTCGTACCTTTGCGGCAAAAACAAAATCAAGTAGTCTAATTATGTTACAACAAATAGGAAATACCTTGGGCACTGCACTAGGTGTGAGCAATAGCGAGGTGCTAACGGCTATAATCAGCAGCTATTTCAGTATTCTATACATGGTCACAACACGCAGTCTGAGTCGTCATAGTTGGCTAAGTGAGCGGTCATGGTTTCGGTTTTTATCAGGGAACTACACTTGGATTAATGCTTTTGTGGCACTTTTTGCTCAGTTTTCCTATGAGGTATCAGAACGTTACATCTTAGGGTTTGATGAAACAATGCAAGCTAAGAGTCGCTATAGTACATATGGCATAGACCGTTTTTACAACTCCATCATAGGTATTGTTCAGCGGGGTATAGGCTTTTTCGGTTGTAGTCTGATTAGCATTGATGCTGGCAAGTCGTATTTTATGGGTTTGTTGCAAATCATACGCACCCCTCATGACAAGGCACGCACGGCAGCCATAAAAGCCAAGAAGTCGCAAGCCAAAGGCAAGGCAAAAAAAGGTACAAGCACTACATCTGCAAACAATCCCCAACCAAAGCCCAAACCCAAAGGGCATCCCAAAGGTGCTAAAAATAAACCTAAGTCCGCCGAAAACACCCTAGAAACGGCAAGTTTTCGCACCTTTAAGCGCTTGTTTGTCGATGTAATGACCCAAATCAAGGCTCAACTACCCAACATACAATTGCACCATATCGTCGGAGATAGTGCATATGCCACCCTGCAATATATGGAATTAGCCCTATCAGAGGGGCTATATCTTATCTCCAAAGTTAAGCGAAATACTGTCATCTGTTTCCCTTTTCAATACACCGAACAACAACCCTACACCCATGGCAGACCAAAAGTCTATGGCAAGAGAATCGACAATGAAAACCCACCTGCCCACACCCTCAAAAATACCACTATTCAAGACAATATCAAAACAGAACACTTCCAGTTCGAAGGATATATGAAAGGTATCTTCGGACAGATAATCCTTAATATCCTTATTGTTCGTACCACAGACACAACGACCAACAAAACATCCATCCTCATTTTCTGTTCCAACGACCTTAACCTAACCCATAGCCAATTATGGGATTATTATCATTTGCGGTATCAAATAGAGTTTGATTTTAGAGACGCTAAACAACACTTTGGTTTCGCAGATTTCAAGAACTATAAGCAAAACAATGTCACCAATTTTGTCAATCTAGCTTTTATGATGTGCCTTATTGCTAAGATAATTATCCCATACTACCGACAACAGTACGGAATGCCTAAACTTGGCATTACCGACTTGAAAATCATTTTCAACGCCCGTTTTACACTCAAATCTTTTTTAAATGATACCCAAAATGACCAGAATCCTATTTTTAATGCCGAGGCTATCCACAATTTTATGCCTAAAACGCTTATTAATGCCGCCTAAATGTATGCTGACAGCCCATAGTCGTGGCAGCCATGTTGTTTATTATCGGACTATTTAACCAAAATGGAACACTATGATAATTTTTTTTTGCGCTATAGGTTGCATTAATGGATATTATTGTAATTTTGCAGTCTGAATCAGCCAAAAAGCTTTGTAATATGTATAAAACCATTGTCAACAACCAATACGAACACGGCATACAACCCCAAGACTTCGAACTATTAGATATAGTAATGCTTGAAGAAGGGGTATTTCATATTATCGACAACAACCGTTCCTACACTGCCCGCTTGGTGCGCACAGATTGGGAGAACAAAACGATAGTGCTTCGCATCAATGGACAGGATTATGAAGTATTGTTGAAAGACAAAATGGACTTGCTGTTGGAAAGCATGGGCATTGGCACAAAAAACACCACCAAAGCAGATGTGTTGAAAGCACAAATGCCGGGACTCATCTTATCTATTCCTGTAGCCGTAGGCGATACTGTTCTTAAAGGGCAAACTTTGCTTATCTTGGAAGCCATGAAAATGGAAAATGTCCTTACTGCCCCTCATGACGGTCTTATTCAAAGCATAGAAGTTACTAAAGGTCAAGCAGTAGAAAAAAATGCTGTCCTCATCAAATTTGCATAAATTAGCTACAAAATCCTACAACCATTTTCAGCAATACACGCAGAAAAATGGTTGTAGGATTATTTTTGCGCACGTTTTTCACTACCAATCATCATTGTTTTTTTATAGTTATTTTACCTCATGTTACGCATTTTTATCCAAAAAATAAGTCATATCCATGCCTTTGTTAACAAAGATGTTTTCAATAAATATCCCAACACCAAAGGTTTTGACGACCTTTTTAGGAGTAAAAAAATTACCAGATTATCAAAATTTGTGCTAACAACATTTATTAATAACGTTGCACAAAAGAGTTTTTGCGTAACACACTTATTTTATTGTTTTAACAACTACCTAAAGTCTAATAAAACTGAACAAATAGGTAGTGCATACTTAGAAATATGTCAACAGAAAATCAACATCAGGGTGGTATTACAAACCCTGACGTACCACAAGTTCGGGTGATAGACCATCACCATGAACATGTTCACGTATTAAGCGCTGCGGGTGTATTAATTACACTCGGTATTGTCTTTGGCGACATTGGTACATCGCCTTTGTATGTAATGAAAGCCATTGGAACAGGACATACCATCACAAAAGATTTGGTTTTGGGTGGTATTTCGTGTATCTTCTGGACACTAACCTTAGTCACGAGTTTTAAGTATGTCCTCTTGGCACTAAACGCCGATAACAACGGCGAAGGCGGTATCTTTGCACTCTATGCTTTGGTACGTCGTTATAAAGCCAAATGGCTCGTTTTTCCTGCTATTATTGGTTGTTCAGCCCTAATTTCAGACGGTTTTATTACGCCTCCTATTTCTATTTCATCTGCGGTAGAAGGTTTAAGGGCATTTAATCCCGAACTGAATACCGTCCCGATTGTGATTGGGATATTGATAGTGCTGTTTGGCGTACAACAATTTGGGACGACTGTGGTAGGCAGGGCTTTTGGACCCATTATGTTGATATGGTTTAGTATGTTGGCAATACTGGGAACCTACAATTTAATGGCATATCCTGGCGTATTAGTAGCCATCAACCCGATGTATGCTATCAAATTGTTGAGTAGCAGCAATGGATTTTGGATATTGGGTGCGGTATTTTTGTGTACTACTGGTGCCGAAGCACTCTATTCTGATTTGGGGCACTGCGGAAAAGGCAATATCCGTGTGAGCTGGTCATTTGTTAAAATTGCCCTTTTGCTCAACTATTTTGGACAAGGTGCTTGGATGCTTACCCACATAGAAGGACAAACTTTCACAAGTGCAAGCCAAAGTCCGTTCTATTCTATGATGCCCGAATGGTTTTTGCCATATGGTATTGTGCTGGCATCAGGTGCGGCTATCATCGCCAGTCAAGCCTTGATTAGTGGTACTTTCACGATGTTTAACGAAGCCATGAAACTTAAACTGTGGGCGAACCTCAAAGTCAATTATCCCAGTCATTCGCGCGGACAAATCTACTTGCCTGCTATCAATTGGCTTTTGCTGGCTGGTTGTATTTCGGTGGTATTGATTTTTAGGGAATCGTCCCGCATGGAAGCGGCGTATGGTTTGGCAATTACGATGGATATGTTGATGACAACCACAGTGTTGACCTATTATTTGGTCATCAAAAAATATCCCCGCCCTTTTGTTATTGGTTTTGCGCTTACTTTCTATTGTTTAGAATTGATGTTCTTTGCCTCCAATGTTATTAAAATTCCACATGGCGGCTGGTTTACGTTGATGATTGCCACCATCATTTTTATAGCTATGTTTGTGTTCTATTCGGCTCGTCGTTTGCGTGACAAACATACCGAATTTTTGCCCGTGCGCGAATATATCGAAATGTTGCAAGACCTCCAAAAAGATGAAACTGTACCCAAAGAAGCCACCAATTTGGTCTACTTATCGATGGCAAACGACAAGGATCATTTAGATTCTAATATCATCTATTCTATTTTCCGAAAAAGACCCAAACGCGCCGACATTTATTGGTTTGTGCATATTGAGATTACCGATAAACCATACGGCACGAAATATTCAGTGGACACCATTATTCCCCGCACCTGCTTTTTTGTTCGCCTAAAATTTGGTTTCAAAGTAGAACACAAAGTCAATTTGATGTTCGAAAAAATTGTCACCGAAATGATAAACAACGACGAAGTTGACGAACTAAGCCACTATCCATCGTTGCGTAAATATGGTATGCCCGCCGATTTCAAATTCATTATCCTCAATACGCGCGTGTCGGCAGACAACCAACTGAGTCCGTTCAACCAATTTGTTGTAACAACCTATCGTTTCATCAAATCCTACAGCCTGTCGACGGTCGAAGATTTTGGTTTAGAATTGGGTAATGTAGAAGAAGAAACCGTGCCTATTAATGTGGCACCAGACTCCGAAATTTTGGTAGAACGTGCATAATTTTCCACATTTTATCCACATCGGTCGTGCCATTATGGGAGATTTGACCGATATTGTGTTATTGGTACAAGAAGTTGTGCGCCAAATGAACAGCATGGGTAACTACCAGTGGAACGAACACTATCCATCAGTAGAACTCCTCAGTAAAGACATAGCACAAGGAAATTTGTTTGTGGCAATAACAACAACTCATTCGCAAAAAACCATAGCGGGCATCATCACCATCGACACTCATTGGGCAGAAGAGTATTTGCAAATAGGGTGGCAACAACCTTTGGAAACAAGTTTTTTTGTACATCGTTTGGGTGTTTTGCCCGCCCACCAACACCAAAAAATTGCTCAACAACTACTGCTTTTTGCTGACCGATGGGCGTTGGATAACCACAAAACGGCTATAAAATTGGATACTTACGAGGAAAATACCCCTGCCGAAAATCTGTTTTTTCGACAGGGGTATCAACTTCGCGGAGCAATTGTGTATGAAAACTATGAAGGTAAATATCGTTGTTATGAAAAATGCTTATTGTCATAGAACAACAACAAGGCTCGCCGATTTTGGATTTCTATAAAATTTGATAACTGCTATTTTTGCCTGCTTTTTTAACCCAAATAGGTTTTGTTGTCCCAACAAAGTTTGTTTTTTTGAAAAAAATTAACATCAACCCATAAAAGGCTATATTTTTTTATGGGCATAGGCAACCATTTTCACTTTGCTGGCGTTTTAGAAAAAATGGAACCAAGCAAATACACCCCGATATGCTTAGTATGGAAGTTTCACTTCAAAGTATTCCGTCAAGTTTGACCAATGAAGAACGCCTTATAGCAGGTTGCGTTCGTGGAGAGCGGCTCTATCAACGGCAACTATATGAAGCATACTATTCAAAGATGCTAAGTATTTGTATGCGCTATGCCAACGACCATGATTCCGCAACCGCCATGCTAAACGAGGGATTTTTGAAAGTATTCACCAATTTGTGTAACTATCGCCCAACACACCCTTTAGAAACTTGGATTAGACGAATAATGATTAATACTGCCATAGACCATTATCGACAATACAAAAAACACCAACAACAAATAGACATCGAACAAGTGGTGCATGAAAGCGACCCGCACGCCGAAAATGCTATTGCCAAAATGTCTGCCGACGAAATCATGGCATTGGTGCAGCAATTGTCACCCGCCTATCGAACAGTATTTAATCTCTATGCCATAGAAGGTTATTCGCACCGCGAAATCAGCGACTTGCTCGGCATCAATGAAGGTACTTCCAAATCTAATTTAGCCAAAGCCAAAAACCGTTTGCAAGAACTCATAAAACTTCATTATCCCCATTTCTGTTACTAACTATATACAACTACCCAAACATCACCTTTTTACATTTTATAGTTTTACGGTATGAAATCGCGTAGCCATAAATCACAACCCGATAAGTTTGAACAACAAATCAAACAGCGATTAGACACCCATCAAAGTCCATACGATCCTGAGGCATGGAAAAATATGGAAGTACTATTAGACCAACAAGACAAACAAAAAGTTGTAGGCTTTTGGTACAAAAACCGCTATATGTGGCGGGCAGTTGCTGTTGCCTGCTTGTTGGTGATGTGTGTCCAATTGTATGACTTTTCTCTTTCTCCTATTCCAGTAGGAGAGCAAAGTTCCACACAAAATACTCTCAATAATGCCGAAACAAAATCGGTTGCTGCAATGCCAATAGTAAGCAATAATTCCAATATCGGTGTTGTTCCTGCCACCACCATGCCCACCCAAACCACTGCCACCACACAAAGTTCGCAACAACTTGTTATAGCAACAACAAACCAATATAATAATGTTGACAATACAGCAAATACAACTGAAAAAACCAATTGGAGTGTCACCCCAAACCTTACAACAATCACAAAAGCAATAGCTAATAACCAGCAGTTCTACTCATCTAATACGAATATAACTTCCTCATTCCCTACTGCTACTGTTTCGTCCCCTACGTCTGTCAGGACAACAAACACCCGTTCATCTACTACCACTATATCTGCCTTAAAACTGCCTGCTTTGGCATTATCCACTAATAGCTCAAAGGCTATACTACCTGTCTTGCCTATTGTTTCGTCCCCTAAAATTGAACTACCACAAACAAACATATCCATAGCTCCCAGTAGTACTTTTGCCTCAAATAGCAAAACAGATATGCCTGTCCCGAAACATAAAAAGCGCTTTTGGGTGGGTGTTCAAACAGCTTTTGCAGAAACTTTTAACAACAAGAATCATCGTACCACCAACAACATACCCATCGGCATTGCAGCAGCCTATAATTTTGCACCTCAATGGGAATTGGAAAGTGGAGCATATTACAATATCCAACAGCAATTCACTGAAGTTATTAATAAAAATGCCGCACAAAGCCATCTGGCATACACCGTCAAAAGCCTAACTATTGAGCAAATTGAAGTTCCTTTGTTAGCTCGTTATTATATGCCTGCCAACAACCCAAAATGGAGACCATATATAGCTGTGGGAACTGCCTTGGTGTGGCATTTGGGACAAGACTACAAAATAACAGATTGTAATTGCTCAACAGAATCTATGGTTGATTCTATCGTACCTTTCCCTTCTACGTCTGTTGATACTACTCGTGATGTGGAAACACAGGATATAGGACCCACCACCGAACGTTTTCGTTACGATTTGGGGCAAATACATCTCGGAACGCAATATGCTTTGAATGATAAATGGTTATTGCAAGCCGAAATTAACTACAAAACCAATTTCCAACCTATCTATATTCGCAACGCATCTTCCAGAACCCTTTTGGTAGAACCCTACCGAAACAACCAAACTGCCTTACAAGTGGGTTTGGCTCGTAGATTTTAGAATCTTTTGAAAAGCGTATTTGAAATTTGGTGCCTAATCACAGTATTTGTCTTGCATATAGGCATAATAGGTTGTCATAAAAAGCAAGAGGCGGATTATCATGCAACAGCAAAAGCTATATATGAGTCAAATAAAAATAGCTGGATAGAATTCTGTACATATAAAAAGCAAAAGGTTTTTTGTGTACAAGCAAATGCGTATGATGCTGGTGGTGTTATCTATGATTGCGACAAAAAACAGTTAGGAATATGTAGCTATGCTTGGCAACAAGTAGATGAAATATGTCATCAATTGGCTGATTGCGAAACTATTTATATAGTAGAAGACAATATATGGGGAGAACCCGCTGTAGATAAATGGGAACTTGCAAAATAGTGTAAACCAACATTCCTATTACAATGTTATTGGCTTGTGGGGAGACGAGCATCGATAATTTTTATACTGCTACGAAAATATGAATGGTGTTTACATGCAATTGGCTGCCTCGAATTTCGGGACAGCCAATTTGCTTTTTAATAAGTTCATGAGGAGGCGATGTTTTTTTATTCTAATTGTGGTGGTGGAGTTTCTTCGGCAGGTGGTGGGTCGATGGTAGAAGGTGTAGCAGGATTAGGTGGTGTTGTAGCGGGATCGGGTTTGGTGTAGGTAGGCGATACGCCCGGCAACGTTGGTCCTGCGGGTTGTTGGTAGGGTGATGGATTTGGCAGAGCGAGGTTTTGGATAGCTCTGGCTTCGTCCTCAATACCACCATCAAAGAATTGGCTTCTAATATCATCGTCGCTTACTTCTTCTACTTTTTCTTTGGGTTTTTCGAGGCTCGGTGCATCGATACGCGGTCTATACATCAAGGTTAGGCGCATCATTTTGTATTCCAAGCCGCGCAAACTGCCTCCTGTTTCGCGGTTAAGGTATTTGTTGATAACCAAACTTGCGATGGGAGCAGCAATTTTGTAGCCCCAACCTGCATTTTCGATAATCACCGCAACGGCTATTTTAGGGTTGTTCATCGGAGCAAAAGCCGCAAACAAAGAGTGATCCTTACCATGTGGGTTTTGGGCGGTACCTGTTTTGCCACAAATGTCCAAACCGCCTACACCTTTAAGTCGCGCAGTACCTGTTGTCACAACCCTGCGCATACCTTCAATAACGGGTAAAAAATGACGCTCCTCTATTGGTACTTTGTGTTGCACAATGTAGGGATTATCCTTGTCTCCCACTAAGGGTTTGGTGACATGAGGATAATAGAATTTACCACGATTAGCAATAATTGCCATGCTGTGCGCCATTTGCAAAGGTGTCATGCCCATTTCCCCTTGTCCAATTCCCAGCGAGATGATGCTGTTGGCTTTCCAATACTTTTTACCATACATACGGTCATAGCGTTCAGGACCAGGAATATAGCCGCGCGAAGGACCTGGTACATCTGTTATCATTGGGATACCCAAGTTGAAGGTGCTTAGATAGCGTTTCCAATCGCGCAAACCTGCCTCTAAATTGTCATATTTGTTTTGTTCGACACAAATTTTGAACAAGTGACAAAAATAAGCATTACAAGAATGCTCCAAAGCTGTTTGTACCGAATAGCATTGGGCATGGTGGTGACATTTGACGCGCAACAAGCCCAATTTGTATGCTCCATAGCAGGGAAAATAGGTATTGGGTGTACTCACACCTTCTTGCAAAGCTATCAATGCCATAATGGGTTTAAAGATAGATCCGGGTGGATAGTAGGCACTCAAAGCACGATTAAACAAAGGTTTCAGGGGGTCTTGGGAGAGTTCTGCCATTGCTTTGCCACGCAACGGACCTGTCAAAAGGCGTGGGTCATAGTAAGGACTGCTGACCATTGCCAAAATTTCGCCAGTAGTGGGTTCAATAGCCACGATACTCCCTTTTTTGTTCGCCATAATTTGTTCGCAATAGGCTTGGAGTTCCATATCTAAGGTGAGTTGTAGGTTTTGTCCTGCTATGGCTTCGCGGTCATATTGACTATCTGCAAACTTGCCAACTTCGGTGCCATGCACATCAATCATCATGTATTTAACCCCACGTTCGCCGCGCAAGGCTTTTTCATAATAACGCTCTATGCCGCTAATTCCCACATAATCACCCATACGATAGTAGCTCGATGTGTCAATTTGTTGTTGATTAGCCTCGCCAATATAACCCAGAATATGTCCCGCCACACCAGTATGATAGATTCGAACAGTACGGATTTGAGGATAAAACCCCGGAAATTGGTAGAGATATTCCTGCACGCGCGCGTAGGTTTCGGCAGGAATCTGTTTGAACAAGGTTTGCGGTTTATAGGGAGAATACCCTTTCAAAGTGGGTAAATGGTCGTAGTTTTCATAAAAATCGGCTATGGTCACCCCCAACAAGTTGCACAATTTGAGGGTGTCGAAAGGCTGTATTTGATTGGGAATAATCATCAAATCATATACAGGTTCGTTGTTGACCAATAAGGTGTCGTTGCGGTCATAGATTAAGCCGCGCGAAGGATAGCTTGATATTTCGCGCACGGCATTGTTGCGAGCCATCGCCACATAAGAGGTATCCATGACTTGCATGAAAAATAGGCGTATCAACAACAATAATCCAATGACAACAAAAATTCCCTGCACCACAATTTGGCGGATATTTATGTTTTCCATAATAAAGCGATATTCAGTAAAGTATCTTTGTTTAAAAACAAACTGACAACAAAATGATACCTTATATAGAGAATATTTGATTTTTTATTTAATGATATTGTGTAATAATATATTGCAAAATGCCTAATAATTTAGACGATTCGTTGAGATAATAACGCTCTTTGTCGATAAAAACAGTGTTGCCTTCCAACTTAAGAAATACCCAATCGAAAGCATTCGTAACAGCGCCATAAATGGTTTCGTAAGGGTCATTATTTTGGATATTAAACAAACGAGCGGCATACATTTCGGCGGCACATTGTGCAAAACCTTCTTCGGGAGCTTTGTTTTTAGATTCAAATATACAAAAAATCGGACGTTGCGGCTCAACAAGTCCGGGTTTAGCAGAAATCAAAAAATCGGGAATACCATTTAAATCTTTTTGCCCTTCAATATTCAGCGTATAACCCGAAAAAATAGTGATATTTGGATTATTGCGTTTAATTTCGCGCACAATAGGGGCAATGATGCTCTCCGATTTGGCTTTTTCGGTCATCAAAGGCATATCTTTTGCCTCTTGCAAATCGAGCAATAGGCGTTCGGAAGGCAACACAGGCGAAATAACTTGAGTGTTGAACAAAAAAATACTCGTTTGGTCAATACCAAAATCGCGCTTTAGTTTGGCAAAAGTAAAGTCGGTGTGCCATTTCATAAAATTTATGGATTAAAAACTGTAGGGTTAGACAACTAATGATGTATCGATTTTAGTTGGCATCTTATCATGAAAATAACCAAAGGACTATTTTTGTTTTGGTTTGTTTATCAGTTGATTTTGCAAATGTTGTTCAGACAAACTGTTTTTGTTCTGCAAACAATAGATGTAAAAACGCACAAAGTTACGGCTATTGTTTGAATTTTGTGCTATTTTGGCGTGGTCTGTTCATGGATAAATTAAAAAATCTACCAATGCCTATAAACTTGTCACAATTTGTCGTATTTTGCAGCCATTATGACAAAAACCATTGTTTTTTTAGGAGCAAAACCATTGGGCTATGCTTGTTTGGAGTTTTTGTGGCAAAATGCCGCTACTTTAGATGCCCAAGTGGTGGCTGTTGGCACTAACGATAAAGCCATTTTGAATAACAAAGCACAAAGCATTAGCAATTTTTGCGAAGTACACCAAATTCCTGTTCTATCCAACTTGACAGACCTACCTGTGTGCGATTTTATTATTTCGGTGCAATATCACCAAATTTTGCGCCAACACCACATCGACCAAGCTCGTTGTTTGGCAATAAATTTGCATACTGCGCCTTTGCCTGAATATCGCGGTTGCCACCCTTTTTCGTTTGCTATTGCTGATGGAGCAACGGAATATGGCACCACTTTGCACCGCCTCGAAGCTGGTATTGACAGTGGAGATATTTTGTTCGAAAAACGCTTTCCGATTCCTGCTGATTGTTGGGTCAAAGACCTTTTTGAGCAAACCCAGCAATATTCCATCGATTTGTTTATTCAACATATTGGCGACATTTTGAGGGGCAACTACACACCTATTCCACAAAACACACGCAGCCAAACACACCCAAGTAGCTACCATTTTCGGAAAGACATTGAGCAGTTAAAAGCCATTGACCTGTCGTGGAGTGCCGAAAAGATAGAACGACATTTGCGAGCCACCTATTTTCCGCCTTTCGCTCCGCCTTA
Organism: Chitinophagales bacterium; assembly: GCA_016787295.1. Classification (GTDB taxonomy): domain Bacteria; phylum Bacteroidota; class Bacteroidia; order Chitinophagales; family UBA2359; genus JAEUUX01. Next base: position 21,851 of record JAEUUX010000291.1, on the reverse strand, counting down.
TTTTGTGGTGGCAGGCAAGCGTTTGGGTGTGGTAGCATTAGAAAGTTTTTGAATGTTTGCCAAACAACAATGATAGACAAAAAAAGACAGCCCGACCTCTCGGACGGGACTGCTTAAAACACCTCAAAAAATTTTACTCTGAATAATTGTAATAATTGGGATATGGGTTTATGGTAAAATCATTGTTCATCATTGTCTTGCTACAAGGCTGCATATTGTTCTTCATAGACGAACTCCATTGCTTTTCGCACCAAATCGGTAGCACCAATGAACAAAGGCGAACGCTGGTGTAAGGCGGTGGGTTGAATGTCCAAAATGCGTTGTGCTCCGTCGGTTGCCATGCCTCCCGCTTTTTCTACTAAAAATGCCATAGGGTTGCATTCATACATCAAACGCAATTTTCCGTTGGGGTGCGAAGTGGTAGCAGGATACATAAAGATGCCACCTTTGATGAGGTTGCGGTGAAAATCGGAGACCAATGTTCCAATATAGCGTGAATTGAACGGACGACCGGTGGCTTTGTCATTATCTTTGCAATAGCGAATAAAATTGTTGACACCTGGCGAAAATTTGTTCCAATAACTTTCGTTGACAGAATAAATACTGCCTTTTGGGGGTGTTTGTATGTTGGGGTGCGACAAACAAAATTCACCAATGGAAGGGTCGAGGGTAAACCCATTCACACCATTGCCAGTAGAATAGACCATCATGGTAGAGGAACCATAGATAACATAACCCGCAGCTACTAACTGCTTGCCGGGTTGTAAAAAATCTAATTCGTCACAAATACCGACAGGGTTGATTTTGCGATAAATGGCAAATATAGTACCTATAGAGATATTAACATCAATGTTAGACGAACCATCTAAAGGGTCGAAACAAACCACATATTGGGCTTTGCGCGAACGTTCATCGTCAAAAACCACAATACCATCGGCTTCTTCCGAAGCGATACCAGCACACTCACCACTTACGCGCAAACAATTGGTCATTTGTTCGTGGGCATAGATGTCTAATTTTTTGACCTCTTCGCCATGTATGTTGGAATTGCCTGCATTGCCCAAAATATCTATCAAACCCGCTTTGTTGACCGAGCGGTTGATGAGTTTGGCAGCAAATGCAATGTCTCCCAACAAACCAGATAGCTCGCCGCTGGCGTAGGGAAAATCTTTTTGTGTCTCTAAAATAAACTCATTGAGCGTAATTACTTTATTGATTACCATAATACAATCGTTTCTCTAAATTTGTTAAAAAATGTCTATTGTTTGGATTAGAGTAATTTCGTTTTTTGCGAAATTTCGCTAACACTGCAAAGGTCAATCTTTTTTTTTTAAGCGCCAAATTTTTGTCCTTTTTTTTTCAAAAAACGGCTTATTTTTTTATCTACTTGCCTATATCAGGAGCGAAAAATGGACAGACTAAATGCGCATAGCAGCAAAAATGCAGGAAAAAAACCTATCTTATATAGTGTTACTTTCAAAATAATAGTGTACCTTTGCGCCATATTTCTCTTTCATAAAAATCCAATTTACGATGAAAAATTTCTTACAGATTTGCTTGCTTTTTTGTAGCATTGCTATGGTAGCCATTACAGGTTGCAAAAAAGACGATGAACCCGCACGTGATAAATTTATAGGGTCTTATACCGTAACCGAAGCCTGCTCACAAACAGGTAATTCTTCCTACTCCATGAGTATTACAGCCTCAACCAGCAACGACGATGCTATTGTGATGACAGGTTTTGGTAATTTTGCCACCACAGCAGCAGTGACAGCCACAGTAAATGGCGATAATTTGACCATTGCAGCCCAAACATTGACCATCAACGGTATTGCGGTGAACATCAGCAACGGTACAGGTGCTATCAACGACAATTTATTGACCGTAACTTATACCTACTCGGTGCAAGGTGGCGGCGAAAGTTGTACTTCTACTTGTACGAAGTTATAAATCCTTCCACCTTTTGTTCTTTTTTTACCCCCCACAAGACACCCTATAAATTGCCCACGATATAGCCGTTTGGTGTGCTATGGCGTTAGCGTGTATAGGGTGTTTTGTATTGCATTATCCAAGCAACATGAATTTTTCGGACATCAAAACCATTGTCATCGTTGGGGCAGGCACAATGGGAGCAGGTATTGCCCAATTGTGTGCAGTAGCGGGTTATCGGACAATATTGTTTGACATCAATGCCGATGCTTTGCCCAAAGCCCAACAACACATCGCGCATAATCTTTCGGAAGCCGTCAAGCGCAACAAAATGACCGCCGACGCGCAACAAGCCGCTTTGCAACGCATCGTGACCACCCACCACATAGCTGAATTAGTGGGAGATATTGTCATTGAGGCAGTAGTGGAAAAATTGGCGATAAAGGTCGATATTTTTCAACAAATAGCTCATCTCAACCCGCCGACAACCATTTTGGCAAGCAATACCTCGTCTATCCCTATTACGCAAATTGCGGCTGCCATACCACAGCCCGAGCGCGTGGTGGGTATGCACTTTTTTAACCCTGCCCACCTGATGAAATTGGTCGAAGTGATTGCAGGAGCTGCAACTGCGCCCGAAGTGTGCCAGATTATTACGGAATTGGCACAAAAAATGGGCAAAACAACGGTACAAGCCGCTGATTCGCCCGGGTTTATTGTCAACCGTGTAGCGCGTCCCTACTATGTCGAGTCGTTGCAAATCCTCGAAGAGCAGGTTGCCGACCATGCCACCATCGACGAACTGCTCGAAGCAACAGGTTTCAAAATGGGCGCTTTTCGCTTGATGGACTTGATTGGGGTTGATGTTAATTTTTCGGTCACTTCGTCTTTGTTCGAGTCGTTTCACTATGTACCGCGCTTCCGTCCGAGCCGCATTCAACAACAAAAAGTCTTAGCTGGTTTTTGTGGGCGAAAATCGGGTAAGGGGTTTTATGAGTATGAGTAGGGCGAAGTTTTGATGCGAAAATCTTAACTATTGTTCTGTTTTATCTTTTTTGTCGGAAAAAAGCTGTTTTTGCTGTAAAAAATAACGATATTTTTGTTCGAATGGCGAAGCGCGTTAGGGATGCGGAGGGTGGCGTTAGCCAGTGCGGAGAGCAACGCAGCACCAAGCAAAGCGAAGCCCGCAGCAGCCCGACCCGCAGGGAAACGCCCAAAAAAATCAATGTATTATTATCAGACTATTTAACCAAAATGAAACACTATGGATTTTTTTGTTTCATTGGTAATTTGCTACAATTTCGACTCGATGTGATGTTATATTTCGATGTTCTATTAATTTCTAATCCCCCATGAAACCCCTCCTAACACTCCTTTTGCTCCTTTGCTCCAATACTTTTATGACCATTGCATGGTATGGACATCTCAAATTCAGCCAATACAAAAGTTTTGAAAAAATAGGTATTGTGGGCATCATTTTGCTGAGTTGGGGCATTGCTTTATTGGAGTATTGTTTCCAAGTTCCTGCCAACCGCATTGGTTTTCAAGGCAACGGTGGTCCTTTCAATTTGTGGCAACTCAAGGTTATACAAGAAGTTATTAGCTTGTTAACTTTCACCTTGTTCACCCTTTTGGTGTTCAAAACCGAGACTTTTCGCCTCAATCATCTTATTGGTTTTTGTTTGCTGATTGTGGCAGTCTATTTCATTTTCAAAAAATAAACCTATTGGCAGCAGCCCAAACAGTTTTCCAAATATTGCGTTTTTAACATGAATAAACAACTAATTGAGTGTGTGCCAAATTTTTCTGAAGGCAACAACCAACAAATTATCGACCAAATCACCCAAACCATTACCACCGTCAAAGGAGTGCAGTTGTTGGACGTAGACCCCGGAAAATCCACCAACAGAACGGTGGTGACTTTTGTGGGCGAACCCGAAGCAGTGGTCGAGGCAGCATTTCTTGCCATACAAAAAGCCGCTCAACTCATCGATATGTCGCAACACACGGGCGAACACCCGCGCATGGGTGCTACCGATGTGTGTCCACTTATTCCGATTGCCAATATCAGTATGCAAGAGACCGTTGTGTATGCTCAAAAATTGGCAGCGCGCGTTGCCAGCGAACTCGACATACCAGTGTATCTCTACGAAGCCGCCGCAAGCACGTCCGAACGCAAAAATTTGGCGACTATCCGAAGCGGCGAATACGAGGCATTGCCCGAAAAATTGCAACACAAAGATTGGAAACCTGACTATGGTAAAGCCGAATATACCGAGACCGCCAAAAAATCGGGCGCTACCGTCATTGGTGCGCGCGACTTTTTGGTTGCCTACAACATTAACCTCAACACCACCTCCACACGCCGAGCCAATGCTGTGGCTTTTGATGTGCGCGAAGCAGGACGGACGGTCAAAGATGCCAAAGGCAAAGAGGTGAAACAACCCGGCACGCTCAAAGCTGTTAAAGCAATTGGTTGGTATATTCCCGAATATGGCATTGCCCAAATATCGATGAACCTCACCAATATCCAAATCACCCCTATCCATATAGCTTTTGACGAAGTGTGCCGCAGTGCTGCCTCGCGCGGTATGCGTGTCACTGGCTCCGAGTTGGTGGGTTTGGTGCCGCTCAAAGCGATGTTAGATGCAGGTCGTTATTTTTTGCGCAAACAAAAGCGGTCGTTGGGTGTGTCTGATGCCGAACTCATCAAAATTGCCGTCAAATCGCTTGGCTTAGACGACTTAACTCCTTTTGAGCCTAAGAAGAAAATCATCGAATATGTTATGGAGCAACAATCCAACACGCCTTTGTTGGACATGACTCTCAAAGATTTTGTCGAAGAAGTCGCCTCCGAATCACCTGCTCCCGGTGGTGGTAGTATTGCGGCATACGTGGGTGCTTTGGGAGTGGCATTGGGGACAATGGTTGCCAATTTGTCGTCGCACAAACGCGGCTGGGACGACCGCTGGGAGGAGTTTTCCGATTGGGCAGAACATGGACAGCGCCTCAAAGCTCAACTAATGCACTTTGTGGACGAAGACACCCGCGCGTTCAACCAACTTATGGAAGCACACCGACTGCCGCAAAATACCGATGCTGCCAAAAAAATGCGCACCGAAGCCATAGAAACCGCCACACAACATGCCACCAAAGTGCCGTTTCAGGTCATGGAGGTAGCCCTCGAAGCGATGGAAGTCATACAAAATATGGCAGTTTTGGGCAATCCAAATTCCGTTTCCGATGCAGGTGTGGGAGCGATGTGTGCCAGAACAGCCGTTTTGGGTGCCTATCTCAACGTCCAAATCAATGCCGCTGCCTTGACAGACCAAGTATTCAGAGCCAACATTTTGCGCGAAGCAGAGATATTGGCGTTGCGAGTGCGTCGCGCCGAAGAGCAAATCGTTTTTACGGTTGAAGAAATTATTGCCCGCTTATAAACATGGCAATTGAACATTCAACGCCAAAAATTTAGTTATTCGTTCTATTCCGAAAAAATAGTGATTATTCATACAAATAACCGCTCAATAACAGTTTGTTTGGGCATGAATTATATCAAAAAAGTATCCATACCAAACACTTTTTTGAGCAATATTTCCAAATAACATTGCTTTTTTGTAAGTGTAACCATAGTATTTATGGTTCTATTTTTTGTTATTTAAACAAACACAATAAACCACCTGAAAGAACAAAGATTCTTTAGGTGGTTTGTTTTTTAGCGAAATAAATTTTGAAGAATCAAGTATTCCGAATCGGTTCTGTTTTTTAGTTGTGAACAAAAGTGTATTTTGAGTGTGAAAATGTGTATTATTCAAAAAAAAACGCGATACATCACCCAAAAGAGCAAATATCCTCTTGACAATGTATTTGGAGAACACCTTCGCGCACTTAGGGTCATACTTACGGTATGTTTCGTTAATGCTAACACATTGAAACTAACCTTCGCAAGGTGTCTAATATTTTCCATTCCGAAAACTGACCAACATTAACCGCAGTGCCAACAAAGCAGCTATCAAATAACCCGTGCCTGCCGTCCAAGGAATGCCACGCGCTGTTGGGTGCGCAATGATGTCGGCGGCTGTAATAATAGCTGCGCCAATGACCAATGCCATGATGAGGAGGGTCATAGCCAAACGGTTGGCGGTATAGTGCCAAACAGCAATAAAACGATCATATTCGGCAATGCGAATCTCGCTGCTAATACGTCCTTGCCTAATTTTTTTGAGAATATCTTTGATTTCGGACGGAAAAGAATTGAGAAAACGTACCGTATCGTTCAACACATCGAGCAATTCGCGCCCCACATTTTCGGGTCTAAATTGCTCGAACAACATTTTTTGTCCATACGGTTTTACAAAATCATAGACATTCATTTCGGGGTAAATCGTTTTACCAATACCTTCTAAAATGGCTAAAGCCCGCAAAATGATAAAAATGCTGCCCGGAACACGAATTTTGTGTTCATAAATAATTGCTTGCAAACGTTGCGCCATTTCAGCCATGCTACTTTCGCTCACATCAAGCATCGTATAATCCTCGATAAGCTCGTTGAGGTCGTTTTCGAGGGTTTTTACGTCCTGAATATCGTCGTCAATAGCCAACCGTCGCAGTGCATTGACCATGCTTTTGGCATCTTTTAGTGCCATAGCCGTAAAAACACCCGTAAAAGCAAACTTGTCTTTGGGCATCAATTTGCCCACCATACCAAAGTCTATTAGACAAATAACACCATCAGGACGAATCAAAATATTACCGGGGTGTGGGTCGGCATGAAAAAAACCAAACTCAAAAATTTGGGTCATATAGATATTCAAACCTGTTTTGGCAATTTCTGGAATATCAACGCCCCATTTGGTCAATTGTTCTACATCAGTAATTTTGCAACCTTTCACAAATTCCAACAACAAAACCTTAGCCGTAGACAATTCCTTAAACGCTTTGGGAACATAAAAATCTTTGCGGTCTTGGTAGAACGTCCTAAACTGGGTGATATTTCGGGCTTCGGTGAGGTAATCCAACTCTTTTTGCATACTTTTTTCGAACGCCAATACCAAGTCCATTGGGTTGATAATGCCATTGTTCTCAAAAAACTTTTCACTGCGCCGTATTACCTCTTTCAAAATAGCCAAATCGGTCTCCACAATTTGCCGTACTTGTGGGCGCTGTACCTTCACGACCACCTCCGTGTCATCGAGCAGGCGCGCCCGATGCACCTGCCCAATAGAAGCAGACCCAATCGGGACAGGATTGAAAAACGCAAATACTTCCTCCAACTTTTTGCCCAATTCTTTCTCAATAATCGCCTTCGCTTCCTCAAAAGGAAAAGGAGGCACATTGCTTTGTAACTTTTGAAATTCAGTAATCAAAGGTTCAGGCAAAAGGTCAGGACGGTTGCTCAAAACTTGCGCCCCTTTGATGAAAGTAGGACCCAGTTCTTCAAACACCATGCGCACTCTTTCCCAACGTGTATAGTCCAACACATAGCGTTCGTTGCGCAGCCAAGTAAGCTGTCTATTTTGTGGTACAAAATTTTGTAGCGGTGTATTAGCCACCACTTCTTCAAAGCCATACTTGAACAAAACTGCGATGATTTCGCGCGTGCGTTGGATATTTTTGATGGTTTGTGTAAAAAACATACAAGAAATTTGACGCAAAATTGCGAAAAAACTATCATACCAACAAATCTATGACACATATAAAGCCTATAATCGAGCAAAAACGCAATTTTTATACAAAATCGCAAAAAAATAGCGCGGAAACAGAGAAAAAAGTGTACCTTTGCGGCTCGATTCAGGAAAGTAGGTTGTTTTTCTTGCTTCCCGAATTTACTACCACTTATATCATAAGTTAATACCGTTCTGTATGCCTAAAATGAAAACACACTCCAGCGCCAAAAAACGCTTTAAGCTAACAGGCACTGGAAAAGTTAAAAGACACAAGGCATGGAAAAGTCACCTTTTGGGACACAAAAGCAACAGCCGCAAACGCCGTTTGAATCGTGCCGAAACGATTAAACCGTGCGATATGGCGCGCATCAAATTGTTGTTGTGTATCTAAAATTTGGAGACATTATTTCCTTTCTTTGGTCTTTCTGTATCGCTGTCATGGCGATTTCACCCCAAAAAACGCCGCCTATGTTGGGCTGCTACCTATTTAACCGCCGTGTTATCATAGGTCTCATTTTTTAAATTTTGTTTTAATAACATGCCAAGGTCAGTCAATCATGTTGCCTCGCGCGAACGTCGCAAAAAAGTTCTCAAGCAGACGCGAGGTTACTGGGGTCGCCGTAAAAATGTTTGGACGGTTGCCAAAAACGCCTACGAAAAAGCATTAGGATATGCTTATGTGGGCAGAAAACTCAAAAAACGCGATTTCCGTTCTTTGTGGATTACACGTATCAATGCCGCTTGCCGCGTAGAGGGTCTTAGCTACTCTCAGTTCATGGGCAAAATTCACAAAGCAGGCATTAACCTTAACCGCAAAGCATTAGCCGATTTAGCGTTACACAATCCAAGTGCTTTCAAAGCCGTTGTTGATGCTGTAAAACACATCGATAACACAGGTGGAAAAACAGCTACTAAAGCAGCACCCGCTAAAAAAGTAGCTACTGTTAAAGCAACAGCCCCTGCTGCCGAAAACGATAACTATCAAAAAATTGAAGGTATAGGTCCTGCTATCGAACGCTTATTGCACGAAGCAGGTTTACACACTTTCCAAGATTTAGCCAATGCCAGCGTAGAACGTCTCGAAGCTATCCTCGATGCAGCGGGTTCGCGCTTCACTACCCACAAACCCGGTACATGGCCCCGCCAAGCCGCTTTGGCAGCCGAAGGTAAATGGGACGAACTAAAGGCATGGCAAGATGAATTAGATGGTGGTAAAGAATAAACATTTGCCATTTATTTACCTTTGCAAATAAAAAAAACGTGGTCATACAAATTAGTAGACCGCGTTTTTTTATGCCATTAACAAAACCCAAACGATTTTTTCTGCTTTATTAATGGAAAAAAAATAGAGCTTCAAAAAAAATATCCACATTTTTTGCACAAACTATAGTAAAGCAAGCAGAATCATGTACCTTTGCCACATGATTCTGAAACGACATATTTGGTATAGCTATTTTTGGATAGTGTGTTGCATGACACCAACCACAGCCATGGCACAAATAACGTGGGGCGCACAAATCGGTACTAATTTTGGAAGTGTCGTTGGTCCGATAGAAGAAGGTGGCAAAGGGCGATTAAAGTTTTATCCCAATGCTGCTTTGTTGGTGCGTGTGCCGTTGAGTGACCACTGGACTTTGCAACCTCAAATCAGTCACTCCTATAAAGGAGCCGACTATAGTCTGCCCTTGCGCGAAGATAGCATGTGGGTTAAACTACCAATATGGGCTAATCCCATTCGAGCGCCCTATAAATCGTATGGACTGAATGGCTATATGAAAACACACTATCTCGAAATGCCTTTGCAGTTTTGTTATCGTTGGCATACCCAAGGTAAAAGCGAACTCACCTTTGGTCCTCAGATAGGCTATCTTTTGCGCGGCGAAAGCCAACTCACACAGGATAGCATTGTGGTGGGCAACAATTTTTTGGTGTTTCGTGACAGTACCAGCGATATTAGCAGCGAATATCGACGCATGGACTACGGTTTTTTGTTGGGTAGCAATATATGGTTCAACCAACATTTTTTTCTCAACACCCGCGCCACTTGCAGCCTACGTTCTATCTATCGCAAAGAAGAAGAAACTTTGCAAGACAATTTTCTTAACTTTTTCTTGTTTTTGGGCATTGGTATTGTGTTTCCATAAGCCGCCCGCCACCCTCAACATTTCCTAATAAACATGAACGAACATCCAGATACCGACAAACAACAAAATTCTAAACGTCCTTATCGAGCGGATAAATCCATTGGTAGCTTGCTCGACAAATTACCGCCCCAAGCCATAGAACTCGAAGAAGCAGTATTGGGAGGCATGATGCTCGACCGCGATGCCGTGACCGAAGTGGTAGATATGTTGAAACCTGATAGTTTTTATCTCGAAAAACACCAACATATCTATGCCGCTATGCACGACCTATTCCTCAAATCACAACCCATCGACATTTTGACCGTAACGGAACAGTTGCGCAAAAATGGCAAGTTGGAGGAAGTTGGAGGTCCTGTATATGTGACAATGCTCACCCACCGCGTAGGCTCTACGGCTAATATCGAACACCATGCTCGCATCGTGAGCGAACGTTTCATTTTGCGCGAACTCATCAAAAACGCCAACGAAATCATTAAAGACTCCTACGAAGAAACGTCCGATGTGTTTGAGGTGCTGGATAAGGCAGAACAAGGCTTGTTTCAAATTACCGAAAAAAACTTGCGCCGAAGCTACGAAGATATGGGTAAATTGGTAGCACAAGCCATCAAACAACTCGAGACCCTTAAAGGACACGAAGACGGCGTGGTGGGTGTGCCATCAGGTTTGGTGGCATTAGACCGCATCACATCGGGTTGGCAGCAGTCCGACCTGATTATTATGGCGGCGCGCCCTGCCATGGGAAAAACAGCCATGACTTTGAGCATTGCTCGAAATGCCGCAGTAGAGTTTCGCAAAGCTGTAGCCTTTTTTTCGCTCGAAATGTCCGCTGTACAGTTGGTCAACCGCTTGATTTCTGCTGAAACAGGTATTCCTGCCGAAAAACTAAAGCGCGGCAACCTTACCGACTACGAATGGATAGAACTGACCACCAAAGTAGAACGACTTGCCGAAGCACCAATATATATCGATGATACGCCTGCTATCAACATTTTTGAACTGCGCGCCAAGTGTCGCCGTTTGAAAATGCAACATGACATACAAATGGTTGTTGTGGACTATCTTCAGTTGATGAGTGGCGGTGGTGGCGACCGCACCAAAATGTCGGGCAACCGCGAGCAAGAGATTAGCATGATTTCGCGCTCCCTCAAAAGCATTGCCAAAGAACTCAATATTCCTGTTATCGCAATTTCGCAGTTGAGCCGCGCTGTGGAAAGCAGAGGCGGAGACAAGCGACCGCAGTTGTCGGATTTAAGAGAATCGGGCTGTCTTACGGGTGATGCACGACTACAAGATGCACATTCAGGACGTTTCTATACCATGCAAGAATTAGCCGAACGCCCTGTACAAGAGCCTATTTGGGTGGTATCGATGGACAAAGATTATCAACTTAAGCCGTTTAAGTTGGTAAAAGCATTTTCGTCGGGACAAAAAGAAGTATTTGAACTTGTTACGCGAACAGGTCGTCGAATTAAGGCAAGTGCTAATCATCCTTTTCTTAAATTGGCAGGTTGGACTGCTTTGGAAAACCTGAAAGTAGGAGACCGAATTGGTGTAGCAGGCAAAATAAATATATATAACCCCGTTAATGTTTTGAGTAAAGAACAACTAATCTTATTGGCTCATTTAATAGGAGATGGCTGTATATTGCCTAAACAGCCATACCATTATACAAGTGCAGATAGTCAAAATTTAGAAATTGTTGGTTTTACTGCCAACAAATTATTTGGTATAACTCCCAAATATGTTAAACAAGGTAATTGGACTCATGTATATCTAACATCACCTTTTCATTTGACACATAATAAAAAACATCCCATAACTACTTGGTACGAAGGGTTAGGACTAGAACATGTGCGCTCTTATGAAAAAAGATTGCCACAAGGTGTTTTCGAATGCGATAATGAACACATTTGTTTGTTTTTACATCATTTGTGGAGTACTGATGGGAACATTAGTCATAAATTTATTGAAGGACGAAAAAATAGTGTTGCAATTTATTATGCAAGTAGTAGTTGGACACTTGCTTCACAAGTACAGCATTTATTAACACGTTTGGGTATACACTCTACTATTTCTACTGTCAAACAAGGTAATTATCGGAATATGTACCATGTATTGATACAAGGAAATCAAAACCAGCTCAAATTTTTACAAGAAATTGGCTGTTTTGGAGAACGTGGTAAAATTATACCTAAATTAATAGAAGATTTAAACCAAATTAAGCCTAATCCTAATTATGGTGTTTTGCCTAAAGAAAGTTGGGACTTATTGGTTTATCCTGCTATTCAAAAAAACAAACTGTCTTATCATGCTTTATATAATCAGTTCGGGTTGAGCTATTCCGGAGCAATAAAAAAAGCAGGTATTTCGCTCGAAAGACTTACAAGAGTAAATACTATTCTCAATGACGAAACCATCCAAAGCCATCTATCATCTCCCATATTATGGGACGAAATAACAACTATTAATCCAATTGGAATTGAGGAAGTTTATGACGCAACGGTGGAAGAGTCGCACAATTTTGTTGCCAACGATATTGTTGTTCACAATTCTATTGAGCAAGATGCCGACATGGTAATTTTCCTATATCGTCCCGAATACTACGGTTTTGATGTAGATGAAGAAGGTAATTCGTCGAAAGGAGTTGCCGAAATCATCATTGCTAAACACCGTAACGGTCCCACGGATACTGCCAAAGTGCGTTTTATTTCCCAAAACGCCAAATTTACAGATTTGGATAGCGGAGGTGTGGGCGATAGCTTTGGTAGCGACCTTATGCCCATTGGCGAAATCATTACAGTTCGTTCCAAAATCAATGCAGCCCCCAACACACCGCCTGACGATGATGTGCCTTTTTAGTGGTACGTTGCCTTTGTGTTGTTGTCATAACTGACAAAAAAATATCACCCAAATATCCATGACCAGAACCTATATTTTTATTGTATCCATCTTGATTGGCATGTGCTTAGGTGTTGGAGCCGCCTATTACGCCTTCAAGAGTTGGCAAGAGGTGACAGTATCGCACGTCGAAAAAGACTCGAAAGTATTGTTAGAAAAAATTCGCAAGGTGTACAAGATGATTGTCGTCGAAGGCGAATTTGCCGATATTGTAAGCCACAAAGAGTATTATGGTGTAGATTTTCCGGGATTTAGGAAACGCGCCCTTATCAAAGTGAAGGCAAAAGTGTCGGTGGGTTATGACCTCAACAACCTAAAAGTAACCTTAGACCCTGCCACACAAACCATACATATCGCCAATTTGCCCGAACCTGAAATTTTGGCTATCGATACCGACCTCAATTACTATGATTTGGAAAATGGCATGTTCAACAGTTTCACGCCTTCCGAACTCACCAAATTGCAGCAAGAAGCCAAAGAAACCATCAAAAAACAAGCCCTCAACAGCCAAATGATGCAAACCGCTCGCCAACAAGCAGGTGAAATGTTTGGTTTAATCACCGAATTAGCCACCGAGTCGGGTTGGAAGGTGGTGTATGACAACGCTCCTGCTGTGACCACTACCACAATTCCGCCCCAAAAACAATAAAGCACAAATTTTTTCTGTATGAATCCTATTTTGAGCATACAAAACGTTAGCAAACAATACGAAACCACCTTAGCCGTTAATGACGTGTCGCTCGATATACCCGAAAAAAGTATTTTTGGCTTATTGGGTCCCAATGGAGCAGGCAAAACAACCCTTATCCGCATGATAACCACTATCTTGTATCAAGATAGCGGCACTATCACGTTGCACAACATTCCGCCCAAAGTCGACCGAAGCCGATATATTGGCTATATGCCCGAAGAGCGCGGTTTGTACAAAAAAATGAAAGTGGGCGAACACCTGATTTATTTGGCACAGCTAAAAGGGGCAAACAAAGCCACTGCTAAACAACGCACCCAATACTGGCTCGAAAAATTGGCTATTCAGCAGTGGGAAAAACGCCCTATCGAGGAACTGTCCAAAGGTATGCAGCAAAAAATCCAATTTATTGCCGCCGTCATACACGAACCGAGTTTGATTATTCTCGACGAACCTTTTTCGGGTTTAGACCCCATTAACGCCAATTTGATTCAGGACGAAATTTTTGAACTACGACAAAAAGGCGCGACTATCATCTTTTCGACCCACCGAATGGAGCAAGTTGAACTAATTTGCGAACACATAGCATTGGTCAACAAAGGTAAAATTGTGCTGCAAGGAACAGTGAAAGCCATTCAGCAAGCCTATAAAAAACACCATTTCTTGGTCAATTTTGCGGGAGAAACCACATTGCAACAACAAGCTGATTTGTTTGAGGTAATAAGCCAACACGACCAACAAGCCACTATTGCATTGCTAAATAATGCCAAAATAAGTGATGTATTGCAACATTTGCTATCAGCAGGAGTGGATATGACAGGTTTTCGCGAGATTCTGCCCTCTATCAACCAAATTTTTATTGAGCGTGTTGCACAAACAGCGTAAATACCAACTGCCCCACACCTTTGTAATGGTATGGGGCAGTTGGATTGATTTTGGGTGTTATACAAAACTTAAACCTAAAAGTTAGGTTGTAATTCACCCAAACCTTGTTGATAGAACATGTTGATATAGCGAACAGCCTCAGCAGGGCTATCGGTGATGTACAACAAATCTAAGTCACCAGGACTAATATTGTGTTGGACATCTAACATTTCTGTTCGAATCCAATCCAACATACCTTGCCAGAAAGACTGTCCCATAAGCACCATAGGAATACGCGCAATTTTACGGGTTTGTACCAATGTCAGACACTCAAACAACTCGTCGAGCGTTCCAAAACCGCCGGGCAAGAAAACAAAACCTTGTGCATATTTGACAAACATTACTTTGCGCACAAAGAAATAACGATGATTAATTACTTTGTCAACATCTACAAAATCATTGACACGTTGCTCATGAGGAAGCACAATGCCCAAACCTACCGATTTTCCATTGGCATCTTGCGCACCCTTGTTGCCTGCTTCCATAATGCCAGGACCACCACCCGTTATCACGCCATAGCCCGACTGCACCAACAGTTCTGCTAGTTCTTCCGACATTTTGTAATAGTGATGCTCGGGCTTGGTGCGTGCCGAGCCGTAAATAGACACGCAAGGACCGATGTTGTTGAGGGTTTCGAAACCTTCTACAAATTCGGACATAATTTTAAAAATCCGCCAAGATGATTCGGCGTGTAGCTCGCTCCATTGTTTATACTTGTGTTCTGCCATTGGTAAATATTTGGTTACAAAAAACTCGCAAAGTTACTATTCATTTCCATATTTTTTGCATATAACGCCTAAATTTTGTGTATTTTGTCGAAATATCGGGCAAAAAGACGTACCTTTGTCCTATCATTTGCTCAAAGCACTTGATAGATAGCCCACAAAAACGCCCCTGTAGATATGGTACAAATAGACAATATACAACTTGGCGAGTTCCCACTCCTATTGGCACCTATGGAAGATGTGAGTGACCCTCCTTTTCGTGCATTGTGCAAAAAATACGGAGCCGACCTGATGTATACCGAATTTATTTCGTCGGAAGGTCTTATCCGTGATGCTGCCAAAAGTATTCAAAAATTGGATATTTATGATGAAGAGCGCCCCATTGGTATCCAAATTTTTGGTGGCGATTTAGAAGCCTTGCGGGTGTCTGCCGAAATTGTCGAAAGCCGTAATCCTGATTTGTTGGACATCAATTATGGTTGTCCCGTAATGAAAGTAGTGTGCAAAATGGCCGGTGCAGGCATTCTACAAGACATTCCTAAAATGGTACAACTCACCGAAGCCGTAGTCAAAAGCACTCGTTTGCCCGTGACCGTCAAAACACGCTTGGGCTGGGACGAAAATACTAAAAATATAGTGGACGTTGCCGAACGCCTACAAGATATCGGCATCAAAGCCCTTGCTATTCATGGCAGAACCCGCAAACAAATGTATAAAGGAGAAGCCGACTGGACACTCATTGGCGAGGTCAAAAACAACCCACGTATGCACATTCCTATCTTTGGAAATGGCGATGTGGACTCGCCACAAAAAGCCCTCGAAATGCGCCAAAAATATGGTGTCGACGGCATTATGATTGGCAGAGCTGCCATAGGTTATCCTTGGATTTTTAACGAAATCAAACATTTTATGGCAACAGGCGAATTGCTGCCACCACCTACCGTTGTCGACCGAACCGCCGCCGCACGCCAACACCTGCAACACGCCATGGCATGGAAAGGACAAACATTGGGAATTTTGGAGACACGCCGCCACTATACCAATTATTTCAAAGGCTTGTCCAACGTAAAGCCTTTTCGCACCACATTGGTCACTGCCAACAACCCACAGCAAATTTATGATACCTTAGCCGAAATGGAAGTGTATTACGAAAATTTGCCTCCCGACGCTGCCATAACCATCACCGAAACTACCAATTCTTGGGCAACTATGGAAGTATAACTGCCCACAAAATTGCCATTATGTTCGTAAACATCGCCCACAAAACCACTTTTTCGGGTCATAAAGCGGCTATCTTTGGTTTGGCACACGCCAAAAAAGACCAACATTTCTATAGCACCGACGGCAACGGTTGGGTAGTGGAATGGAATCTACAGCAACCCGAACAAGGTTTGGCATTGGCACAAGTTCCTTCGAGTATCTTTGCTATTCAACCGTTGCCAAACACCGACCTGCTTACCCTTGGCACCATGCAAGGCAATTTGTATCGGGTAGACATCACAAATCGTACAGCTACCACGCCTCTTATAGACACCTATCCACAAGCTATTTTTGACCTACAAATCTGGGGCGAATACTTACTTATTGCCTGTGGCAACGGCTACCTTTATCGCCGACATATTCCAACATGGCAAAGCCTCGAACCAATACTTGTTGCTAACAAAAGCTTGCGACAAATAGCATTGTACCACCAATTGTTAGCCATTGCGAGCAGCGACCATCAGCTATATCTCTACCAATTGCCCGATTTTCGGCTGTTGAATCGCTTCGAACACCACCAATCATCGGTTTTTTCGGCTTGCTTTTCGCCTATTGGCAATTATCTTTTGTCGGGCGGGCGCGATGCGGCTTTGTGTATTTGGGATATGCAAAAAAGAGAACTCCACCACCACATTCCAGCACATTTGTCCACCATCAATGCCATTAGTTATAGTCCCGATGGCAAGTATCTGGCAACAGCAGGGCGCGACAAATCCATTAAACTGTGGCAAAGTAATAATTTCAAACTCCTCAAGGTTATCGACCCCAGCAAAGCAGATTTGCCTCATCATAAACACTCGGTTAACCGCTTATTGTGGGTCAATGAACAGCATTTGTTATCAGGTAGCGATGACAAACAGTTGCATTTGTGGCAACTTGAAGAGTATTGACATAACCTTTGGTATAAGACAGAAAAAACACCGCCCTAAATCCCACACCGCTATTTGGAAAAATCAGTATATTGACGTACCTTTACGGCGTTTTTTTTCGTTTGCCAAAAAAACTGCCAATTTTAAACTTCTTATTCTAACAACAGTCTTATAGACCAACAACCCATTTCATCAAAAAAAACATAAACGACCTAAAATGAAAAAATTATTGGCAATCATTGCGTTTGCAATAACACTATGCTTCTCTACTTTGCAAAGCAGCGCACAAACAGCAACTTTTGGTTATACCGACACTGAATCGGTATTGAGCCAACTCAACGACTACAAAGACGCACAAGAACAACTCAACAAAATTGCACAACAATGGAACGACGAAATACAGCAAAAATACAAAGAAATAGATGCTGCCTATAAAAAATTCCAAGCCGAACAAGTGCTTTTGACCGACTCGGATAGAAAAAAACGCGAAGAAGATATTGTAGCCAAAGAAAAAGAAGCGCGCGATATGCAAAAAGCTAAATTTGGCACCAATGGCGAATTGCAGAAAAAACGCGAAGAATTGGTCAAACCTATCCAAGAAAAAGTGTATGCTGCTATCGAAAAAGTAGCCGCCCGCAAACGATTAGATTTTGTTTTTGACAAATCGAATGGTGTGACAATGTTGTATGCCAATCCAAAATTTGACATCACAGAAGATTTGTTGAAAGAATTAGGTATTAAATAAACAGCATTTTCCGCCATTCATCAACCATTAACCAACATTTTTTAAGTATCTTATATCATAATGAAAAAATTCCTGAAACTGAGCATAGCCATGCTTGTGCTATCTGCGGGCATTGTGAGCAATGTATATGCACAAACCAAAATTGGACACCTCAATAGTACAGAACTTTTGTCGGGTTTAATCGACTGGCAAAATGCCCAAAAAGAACTCGAAACTTTTGCTACCAAAAAACGTGAAGCCCTCGAACAACAAAGCAAAGTATTGGTCGACGACTACAACAAATTGGTAGAACAAGACAGCAAAGGTTTGTTGCCGCCTGCCGAAAAACAAAGAAAAGCAGACGATTTTCAAAAACGCCAAACCGACCTCGAACAACAACAACAGTTGGCACAACAAGAAGTCTTGAAAAAAGAACAAGACCTCACCGACCCTATTCGCAAAAAAGTGACCGATGCCATTGCTGCCGTAGCTAAAGAAAAAGGGTACAACTATGTTATCGACACAAGTTTGGGTGTTACATTGTTCGAAAACCCTAATGATGATATTACGCCTTTTGTGAAAGACAAATTGCGTTAGTCTGCATAATTTCTCGAAAAACAGGAGACCTTATAGGCAAAACACGCCTATAAGGTCTCACTTTTTGGTATACTATTGGTCTGTTTTAAAATTTTGTCGGAATAAAATGCTATTATTCGGAAGGATATGATAAGTTTGTTCGAATGGCGAAGCGCGCGTTAGGGATGTGGCGGGTGGCGTTAGCCAGTGCGTAGCTTGCGAAGCACCGAAGCGGTAGCGAAGCCCAGAACAGCCCGACCCGCAGGGAAACGCCCAAAAAGCCTAATGCAATAGTATCCGACTTTTAAACACTGCGCGGCTTTTTGAAGACATTAGTAATTACGTATGGGGCTATCTAACTTTTTGCTTTCATAGCCGTACCAAGTAAGCGGTCTAAATAAGAAAAAGTAGAAGCATAATTGCCAAAAGGTTTGGAGTGGTGCAAATCGTGGTGTTCGGCGGGTGCCACAAATGGCACATATTTGAAAACCAGTGACCGAATGCCCGAATGAATATCCGCCTCATGTAGGTTGCGGATAATGATATATGCCCAAAACGAGTAAACATTGACGCTACCTAATGCCAAAATGCCCAGAAAGGGACCCAACGAACCTATTAACCATTCCAAAGGATGAACATAGATATATTCCATCGGAAAAGGTGTGCTTGCTTTGTGGTGAATGGAGTGAATTTTGGCTAACAAAAACTTGTTTTCGTGCAGCAAACGATGATAAAAATAGAAATATAAATCATCGAAAAACAAAATTACTAATACTTGCCAGATTAAAGTAAGTGCGCTTGGATACTCGTTCAACACAAAATAACCACTTATGGCTCGCAAACCTACCAGAACCAATAAGGACAAAATAGCCAAATTGAGCAAAATAAGCGGTAAACGTCGCCACAAAACCCCTTCGCTATAGGCTTTGGTCTGGATGCGGTCTTTGGATAGCCAATTGGTATACAATACCACACAAGACAGCAGAAATGTAAACAAATTGCAAGCAAGGTGTATCAACAGTGTTTGGACAGGAAAAGACATATAGAACTGTTTTTAGCGTAATTGTTTCTGGAATCGTTGTTATCAACACAACGAACAAGCAAAGTTAAGGCTAAATTTTGGTAATTATTGTATGAATACCCAAAATAATACAAGACTTTTGCGAACAATATTTTTTTGCTGCCAATAAACCATTAAGTCGTACCATAAATCTGCAATAAGCTTAAAAATAACGAAAAATCTGCTTAATTTTGCGCGGTTTTAGCCTCAATATTATATGAACGAAATATTTAATACTGCCATTTTCAACAATACGGTGAGCAACTATTTGATTGTGATAGCCGTTATTATGGGGTCTTGGATTATACGGAAATTTGTTGTGCGTTTGATAGCAGGCATTTTGTTTCGTTTCCTGCAACAGCGTTTTCCCAATGCCACCGCCGAAACTTTTTTTAATCTTTTATATGTTCCACTACGATGGTTGTTTTTGTTGCTCGTTGCAGGCATTGCCATTCGTTTGCTACATTATCCGCCTATCTTAGACATCAAAATTTGGAAAATTCCTTTGCATGACATTGTTATTATTACCTATAAAGTAGTTTTAACATTTGTTATAGGTTTTTGTTTGTCGCGCATCATCGATTTCATCACTTTTACTTTATCGAGCAGTATTCGCCAAACCAGCAGCAAAGCCGATGACCAAGCACTCATGTATACCAAAGAATTGATAAAATTTGCCATTTTCATCAGCGCCATTTTGTTTATTTTGGCTCGAATTTTTGGCATTGATATCTCTACTGCCTTAGCAGGTGCAGGTATTGTGGGTTTGGCGGTGGCTTTAGCGGTCAAAGAAACTTTGCAAAACTTATTTTCGTCTTTTGTTATTTTCCTCGAACAACCTTTTGTGGTGGGTGATTATGTAAAGATGGATGCAGTAAAAGGTATTGTGGAACATATTGGTTTCCGAAGTACTTGGATTCGCACGCCCGAAAACGTACTTATCAATATCCCAAACCACAAAATGGTCGACAGCATTACCGAAAATATACCACAAACAGCTTTGCGAAAAGTATCGCTTACTCTTCGCTTGCCCTACAACACCACCAGCGAACAAATCATGAAACTAACAACCGATATCCGCATATTCATAGAAACTTTTGACCAAACAGAACAAAAAGTGGAAGTGGGTTTGGATTCCTTTGCCGAAAACGCACTCCTTGTCACCATCAACTATTTTTTGTTAGACCGCACCGAAGCCCTACAGACCAAAGAACTCATCAACTTTGCTATCCTCGACATCATGCAACAACATGATGTAGCATTTGCTCCATCTAATCCTAAAAATTAAAACCATAAAAAAGTCTATCATGGTACCACAACTAAGCGAAAAATTAGCCGCTTTTGAACGCCTTTTGGTGATGATGAACACCTTGCGCGAACAATGTCCTTGGGACAAAAAACAAACTTTTGACAGCCTCCGACCACTCACCATCGAAGAAATCTACGAATTGGCAGATGCGATTACCCAAAAAAACTATAAAGGATTGGCAGAAGAAGTGGGCGATGTGTTGCTACATTTAGTTTTTTATGCCCGCATTGGTGAAGAACAAGAGCAGTTTGATATTGGCACCATCATCAACCAACTGTGTGACAAAATGGAACATCGACACCCGCACATCTATGGCAATGTTGTGGTGCAAGATGAAGAAGAGGTTAAGCGAAATTGGGAACAACTCAAGCTCCAAGAAGGTAAAGAATCGGCGTTGGAAGGTGTGCCGAAAGCCTTGCCCGCGATGGTTAAAGCGGTGCGGATACAAGAAAAATCTAAAAAAGTGGGTTTTGAATGGGACACCAACGAGCAAGTGTGGGACAAAGTGCAAGAGGAATTGCAGGAACTGCACGAAGTTGTGCAAGAAGGTAATCAGGTAGAGATAGAAAAGGAATTTGGTGATGTATTGTTTTCGCTCATCAATTATGCACGGTTTATTGATGTTGACCCTGAAGGCGCATTAGAAAAAACTAATCATAAATTTATCCAACGTTTTCAAGCTATGGAAAAAATAGCTAAACAGCAAAACAAGGCTTTGCGAGATATGACTTTGGGCGAAATGGACGATATTTGGAACGAAGTAAAACAATATATTCGTTAGATAGTGAAAAATCTCTGTAGTGTGTACTACAGGGATTTTTTAGTGGTTATTTATTTGATGTTTTATTGCAGAAATATTAAGATAGATAGTAAAAAATGCACTATAGTAATTATTGATAAAATTTATGCTACAAATTTTGCTTATTATGGAGTGAGTTTTATTTTTTATGGAGTGAGTTTTATTTTTTATGGAGTGAGTTTTATTTTTTATGGAGTGAGTTTTATTTTTTATGGAGTGAGTTTTATTTTTTATGGAGTGAGTTTTATTTTTTATGGAGTGAGTTTTATTTTTCATGGAG
>JAEUUX010000259.1 GCA_016787295.1 Chitinophagales bacterium | reverse complement strand
TCTTTTTTTGATTGCCAAATATTTTGCGAAAGGCAACGTCGTTCTTTACATCTGCAAATTTCATGTTCGGTATATTGTTTTTTGAGGTACAAAAATACGGCAAATGTTGGAGATAACAAAATTTGCCGTATTTTTTTTAGGAGTAAATAAAGGAAAGCTATTCTATACCAAAACCGGTATAGACTCGTCCTTTTGCCGGAACGAAACCCAAAATGATGTCACTTTTAGGTATTCCTTGTTCGTATAATTCATCGGCAATCATTGCCTCTGTATTGTTTTGCAATATCCATACTTTTTCGTTTTTGATAGCAAAATGAAAAGCAACGGTATATATATAGCGATTTTTGTGCCAACCTGTAGAAAGTAATTGATAATGAAGGTTGTTGGTATCTATTATTAGTTGTGCCTTTACATCGGGTGTAACAACTTTTTTTATACTTGCGTATTTTTCTAAAATTTGGCAGATAATTTTTTGGTATTGGGTTATTTTATCCATGCTATTATTTTTTGTGTTTGGGTATCAAAAACTATTAATTCTATTTGATAGCGTTTGATAGATTTTTGGATAAATTCTCTTTGGAAAAAATTTTCCCATGCCTCTATGGGTATAGCTAACCAAATTTTTCTATCTGGTTCCAGTATTTCCAATGAAAGTTTATAATTTTCATATTGTCCTAATGCTTTATGAAATTCCGACACAGGAGACTGTCCAAGAAATGATTTAATTTCGACGGCTATCTTATCATTTTCTTTTTCAGCGGCTAATATTTTTTCAGCGGCTAAATCTGCTAATAGTTCAACGCCTCCTATTGTGAGATCCATAGGGTCGGCAGTTATTGTCCAACCATCATTTATTAATGCGTTTTTAGCTATTTCATGATATTCATCTCTGCGAGACATACTTTTTGTTTTATTGGTTAAATATAATGCCAAACTATAAGGAGAGCTATCTGGGTACAAAAATACGGCAAATTTTGGAGATAACAAAATTTGCCGTTCTTTGATTTTTTATTTGTGGAGCATTGTTATTATCTCTTGAATTTCTGCCAATGTTTTGCTTGTTGCAGCGGCAATTAAATCAAGACTTACACCGTTTTTCATAAGATTCAAAATGA
>JAEUUX010000258.1 GCA_016787295.1 Chitinophagales bacterium | reverse complement strand
GAAAAAATGCCCCCACACAAAGCAAAAATTCCCTCACAAAACGAAATAATTCCGACACAAAAGGAAAAAATGCGGACACAAAAGGAAAAAATGCGGACACAAAAGGAAAAAATGCGGACACAAACGGAAAAAATGCGGACACAAACGGAAAAAATGCGGACACAAACGGAAAAAATGCGGACACAAAAGGAAAAAATGCGGACACAAAAGGAAAAAATGCGGGCATTTAAACAAAATGCGAAGCGCTTATTTTATACAAAACCCATTTTGTGGAGGTGTTGTTGCACTTTGTCTTCCAGTGCTTTGAGTTCGTCATTGAGTTGTGGCAGGGGCGTTTGGTAGCGTTCTATGAGTTCTTTCAGGCGTCCTGTGAGTTGTTGGCTAAGACGTTCCATTTCGGTTTGCACGGCGGCGGCTATTGTGGGTAGCCATTTGTGCTGTAGGACAATGGTTTTTATTTCGGTGGGTGTGAGTGTGGGATATTTTTGGTAGGCTGCGGCATCTAAATCAGCATCCAATGTTTTGATGTTGGCTTTGAGTTCGCTTTGTTGCGCCTCTAAAAGCAAGTACTCTTGTAGCAATTTTTCGTCTTCTTCATAGAGGGGGTTTGCTTTTATTGTTTTGAGGTATTTATTGATTTCGGCTTTGTTGATACTTTCCAAAGCCGCAAAAGTGCCTTCTTCGCCTTTGTTTTCTTCTACCATCTCGGCGATTTTTGCCGATACGGTTTCTAATTCGGTTTGTTGGCGTGTTATTTCGTTTTGTTCTGTGGCAAAATAAAGCGAAATCAATAAATTTTTGGGAATAAGGTCACACGTCCAGCCTTTGTCTTTTTGTCTGCCTTTGTCTTTGCCCGTTTTTGTTTCCTCTATTACGCGGTATGTTTCGGCTTTCCAGCCATCAGCGGCAATGAGGTAGGCATCTTCTTGCATGCTTTGGTTCCAGTAGTTCATCAAATGCTGGTATACTTCATAGGCATTGATGGGTTTTGCTGTTTTGAAGGCGTGCAGTAAAGTTTCAGACAGTTCAAGAATGAATTGTTTGGGGTTGTGGTCTTTATCAAAACGTTCCATTGTGGTCAAAGCCTTGTTTTCCCATTCCTTGTAGCGTGCCATATTGCTTGCTTGCAAAACCCTAAAAGCCTCGTTTTGTTGTATGATCGCTTTGATTTCGGCAGGAGGGACTTTGGCAGATAGATAATCGGCCTGGTCGGTTGGCTGAAATAGGAGGTCTTTGAGGTTTGGCAAAACGTCCCAGTATTGGTGCATATCGTTTATGTCGCGCAGGGGAATGCCTCCGTTGAGGTGTGCATAAATGTCTTGTATGTCTTCTTTTTCGGTTGCATCAATATAGCGCGGTATATTGAGGTTAAAATCGTTTTTGGGGCTACTAATTTCTTCAAAAGACACCATGCGGGCATATTTTTCTATGTTTTTCATTTTGGCAAAGGTATCCACTATTTTGTGAATATCCTGTTCGCGCAAACGATTTTTGTTGCCATCTTTAATAAAACCTTTGGAGGCATCAATCATAAAGATGCCTTTTCGGGCGGCGGCATTGTCTTTGTCCAACACCAAAATACAAGCAGGAATACCTGTGCCATAAAACAAATTGGCGGGCAGACCGATAATGCCTTTCAAGAAACCCGACAGAACGAGTTTTTTGCGAATAGTTGCCTCTGCATTGCCCCGAAACAAAACCCCATGCGGAAGGATACAAGCGGCTTTGCCTGTGCTTTTCATGGAGCGAATGATGTGTAGCAGATAGGCATAGTCCCCTTGTTTGGCAGGTGGTTCGCCCCACTCAAAACGGCTAAATGCGTCGTTGGCAGGAATGATGCCCGTGCTCCATGCTTTATCAGAAAAAGGCGGATTGGCTACCACATAGTCGTAGGTTTTTAGGTTTTCGCCGTTTTTAAATTTGGGGGCTGATAGGGTATCGCCTACCATGATGTGGGCGGTGGGAAAATCGTGCAAAATCATGTTCATACGTGCCAAACCTGCGGTGATGTGGTTTTTTTCTTGTCCTTCGAGGGTAATGGATTTGTTGGCTTCGGCGGCTACTTTGAGCAGTAGAGAACCAGAGCCGCAAGTAGGGTCGTAGGCGGTGGTAGCGGCTACTGAGTTTTGTGGACTAATACCAATGACTTTTGCTAAAATGCGGCTTACTTCGGCGGGTGTATAAAACTCTCCTTTGGTTTTGCCACTGTCTTTTGCAAAATGCTGCATAAGGTATTCATAAGCACCGCCAAGGATATCGTCATGGTCGGCGCGGTTTTTAGAAAAGTTGAGGTTAGGGCTGTTAAAGATGTTAATGAGGTTGGTGAGTTTGGCTACCATATCTTTGCCTGCTCCTAATTTGGCTGGGTCATTGAAATCGGGAAAATCGCTTTTTGACAGGCTCGCATTGTTCTCAATCAGAGGTTGAATGATTTGTTTATTGATTTTGTCGCCAATATCGTCTTTGCCGCGCAAGTCGAGCATATCCTTAAAACTTGCTCCTTTGGGAATAACAATAGGAGGAATAAAATCGTCGGAGTCGGCGTATTTGTCTGAAATGTACTTAATGAAAAGCAAAAAAAGCACGTAGTTTTTGTACTCGAGGGACTCCATGTTGCCTCGCAACTCGTCGCAACTTGCCCAAATGGAACTGTATAGTTCTGATTTTTTGATTGCCATTATGTTATGTTTTTGAAAAGCTTTTTTAAAGTTATGTGTTTTGTTAGGTGAGACGTGATGGTTGCGTTTGGATTTCAAACAATAGTCCACTCCGTTTTTTCGCTGCAAGGATACGGCTTTTTTCGTTTTGTTTTACTTATTCGCATAATTATTTTTTTTGAACACAAGCATGCAAGAGGGTAGCATAAGCAACATGGAAGAGAGAACTGTAGTAAATCAAGTTTTCGGAAGTTCAAAATCTCCGAAAGATTACCAATGTTATTATGAAAGTTGCCATAAATCTATGAACCGCGCGCATTCCGTCTAAAAACATACTTGCTTGATGAAAAAAACACCACAAATAGCAACAAAACAACAGCTACCAATCAGCGGACAGCGGACAAAATTTGTCCGTTATGCCTAAAAACCGTACCTTTGCACTTTATTTTAATTAAAAGCCATCGTATTTTATGTACAAAAACCTCCAGCATTTTATCGATACCTTAGAGCAAGCGGGCGAATTGGTGCGGATTAGTACTTTTGTTGACCCCGTTCTGGAAATTGCAGAAATTACTGACCGCATGTCGAAAGTTGACGGTCCTGCTTTGTTGTTCGAAAACACGGGTACTGATTTCCCGTTGCTTATCAACAGCATGGGGTCAGAAAAGCGCATTTGTTTAGCCTTGGGCGTGAAGCATTTGGACGATATTAAAAACGAAATTGAGGCATTGTTCAAAGATTTGGCAGGACCCAAAAACAGTTTGTTGGACAAGTTGATGTTGTTGCCCAAATTGGGTAAGGTGGGGTCGTGGATGCCCAAATTGCGGAGTGGGCGCGGCGAGTGTCAGGAGATTATCTACCAAGGCGAGGCGGCTAATTTGGAGATGTTGCCTATCTTGAAATGTTGGGTACATGATGGCGGACGGTTCATTACCTTGCCCGCTATTCATACGAAAGACCCGCACACAGGCACGCGCAATATCGGCATGTATCGTATGCAAGTGTTTGACCAACAACTTACGGGAATGCACTGGCACCAACACAAAGTGTCGGCAGGGCATTTTCAGGCATATAAGGAAATGGGCAAACGAATGCCAGTAGCAGTAGCTTTGGGAGGCGACCCTGTCTATACCTATTGTGCCACAGCACCTCTGCCGCCCAACGTAGACGAGTATATGTTGGCAGGTTTCATTCGCAAAAAACAAGTGGAATTGGTGAAATGCCTCACACAAGATATGTATGTGCCTGCCGATGCCGATATTATTATCGAAGGCTATGTTGAGCCACAAGAGGAACTGATATGGGAAGGACCCTTTGGCGACCATACGGGCTATTATTCCTTGCCCGACTACTACCCGCGCTTTCATGTGACCGCCATAACGCACCGCCGAAATGCAGTGTATCCTGCTACCATTGTGGGCATTCCGCCACAAGAAGACGCTTGGATAGGCAAAGCCACCGAACGGATTTTTATTGCGCCCATAAAAATGACCATGCTACCCGAAATACAAGACATGGATTTGCCTATTCATGGTGTTTTTCACAACTTGACCATTGCACGCATCAAAAAATCTTTTTCGGGTCATGCCCAAAAGGTGATGAACGCCATGTGGGGAGCCGGACAAATGATGTTTAACAAAATATTGGTGGTAGTGGACGGCGATGTGGTGATTAGCAACTACAAGGCATTGGCGCAATATGTGAGCCAAAACATCGACCCCGAAACGGATTTTTATTTTGCCAGCGGTCCTATGGACGTATTAGACCATTCTTGCTCTAAGTTTGCTTTTGGAGGGAAATTGAGCATCGATGGCACACGAAAAACACCCGAAGAACTGCGCAGTAATGATATTGTTGCTCCCGACCTTCGAAGTGTGCGGATAGACAAAACGGTGCTACAACTCAATTTTCCCGAAATTGTGGACATCAACGACAGTTTATTACAAGACAACATATCGGTGGTGATATTGGGTATCAAAAAGAACCGCAAACACCATATCCAACAACTCAACCAACAATTGTTTCACCTAACAACGTTTTTTCAACACATCAAGGTGGTGGTGTATGTGGAGCATACGGTTGATGTGCATAGTATTGGCGATGTGGTTTGGACGTTTACCAACAACGTCGACCCGCGCCGCGACAAATATATTGTGTCTGCCACATCAGCAACAGATATATCGCACATAGCCTTGGACGGCACACGCAAAAGCCGCCAATATGACAACTTTGACCGCGACTGGCCCAATATCATTGTTGCTGACGAGGCTACCATAGCCGCTGTTGATGCCAAATGGCGAGATTTGGGCTTGGGAGATTTTGTGTCTTCGCCTTCGCTCAAATACCGCAAAATGTTGTTGCAAGGCGGTGCTACTGTGGAAGAAGTGTGATATGATAGCAAACTTTGGTAGCCATGTTATGCAATATAAACCCCTCCGTTTGAAAGTTTCATGCTTTCGAACGGAGGGTGTTTTTTTATGACATATTGACAACGAAATCAAAGTGTATTTTTCATTGGTTGGTATCTTTGCAAAAATACGGCAAATGTTGGAGATAACAAAATTTGCCGTTCTTTGATTTTTTATTTGTGGAGCATTGTTATTATCTCTTGAATTTCTGCCAATGTTTTGCTTGTTGCAGCGGCAATTAAATCAAGACTTACACCGTTTTTCATAAGATTCAAAATGA
>JAEUUX010000224.1 GCA_016787295.1 Chitinophagales bacterium | reverse complement strand
ATCGTTAAAAAGCCCATTTTCAAAGGCTGTTTTGACTATTGATAAAAACCACACATTAACTTACTTTGCTGCTCTATTAAGGTGTTATCCTCAAAGCGGGTGCAAAGGTACGACCTTTTTTTTGTTCGTGCAAGTCTTGTGCAACTTTTTTTAAAAAAAAAGTGTATTTTTATTGTTTCTTTGTCTGTTTTGGATAGTTTAAGCGTGAGAAATGTGTATTTTATCCTGTTTATTGGTCAAATATGGCTGTTCCATGAGAAGAGTTTTATAAAAGGTTATACTGAATTGAAAATACTTTTTGGATTTGATAATGAATGATGTTACGTACTCGTCTCAAAATGCAACATCAACTAACAGCAATTTGCCATTCTTCGAAATACTATTATCGTAAGTGACAAATGGTGATTCTGCTTTTTTGCTCACCCAAACAGCAGCAAAAAAAGGTGTTCTTTTTTCGAGTGGATTCGTCCGGCGTGCTGTGGTCTTTGCTTAATTTTGTGGTAGCAAGCGAAATCGTAGGCTTTTTGTCTGTTTTTCCACATTAGCTACCATAAAATGTAGGCAATCGTTGAGGCAATTATCGTTTTTTGTCTGTTTAGCCGCGACTTTCATGCCTCAACGACCGAAACAGCACTATTTCGGGTGACGAAAATAGTGTACGCAGACGTGCGTTTTTTGCGACTGCAATTATTCGGCTGTCAACATTTTACAAAATCCGAAGACTGTATTCAATTTGGTATAATATCGTTGGTGTTTGAGTATTTTTGCACGATATTGTTTAGTTAGTTTTTTTTTGCTTACCTTTGCCTTCAAAACTATAATCTATGTATGTTCCAAGTTTTACAAGTCGTTTACGCAAAAACATTGTGGTTGTTCCTTCGATTATAGAGGAATGTTCTGGTATTAGGGTATTTGGGCAATTGCTTAAGTCCTTTTTGTTTAGTACAGATGTGGCTATTATTAGGAACACTAATGCCAATGCTATCATTGCAGTATATCCATTTACGCCACACAACCGCTTATTTCTCATGCACTTATCCTTGCTGCGGATAAACCTATTTTTTGTGGGGTTGGTGGTGGTATTACAAATGGTAATCGTGCTATTAGTTTAGCGATAGATGCTGAATTTCAGGGTGCTATGGGTGTTGTTTTGAACAAACCCACGCCTAATGATGTTATCAAACGCCTCAAGGAGCAAATTGATATTCCTATTGTTATAACAATGGTATCGGACAAAGAAGATATTAGAGGGCGTATAGTAGCGGGAGTCGATATTTTGAATGTATCGGGTGCTGCCAACACAGCCAAAATTGTACACCGAATTAGAGATATATCTGATACGGTAGCTATCATTGCTACAGGAGGTAAGAATGATGACACAATAGCGGCTGTAATTAAAGCAGGCGCTAACGCTGTTTCTTATACGCCACCAAGTACAGCGGATTTATTTAAAGACATTATGAATAGTTATCGCAATGAAGACGAAACTTAATACGTTTATAATATAAGGCATTGCTCGGCTATATCTTATATGCTTTTTTCAAAGAATGGTTTGTGTTTTCAAGATTATTGTTCTATTTTTTATTGTTTACTCATTTTATTATATGCTTTCACAAAAAACAAAATACGCCCTTAAATCTTTATTGTATTTGTCGCGCCAATCGGAGCGCAAATCTGCTAAAGATATTGCGCAAAATTGCAATATACCTCTAAAGTTTTTAGAACAAATTTTAGCAGAACTCAAACGGCAGGGCATCATAAATAGTCAGTTAGGGGCGCAAGGTGGTTATTTTTTGATTTTGTCGCCTGCCGATATTACTATTGTTGATATTTATCGTTTGTTTGATGGTGCTATTGCTTTATTGCCTTGCGCTTCGGAACGGTTCTACGCTCCCTGCAAGGATTGTCACGATCAAGAGGCTTGTAAAATACGACGCGCTTTGCAACTCATCAGGATACAAACGCTCCAAACAATGAGTTATATTACTTTAGAGAGTATTGATAACTCTGTTTTTTAAGCAAATGATGGACAAAAAGCTATTTCCGTTATATAAAGTAGCTGTTTTTTTGGGGGGTGTGTAAATTTTTTTTTAGAAAGTATACTAAATTAGTAGGAGATGCGTACCTTTGCCCCCATAAACCTCAAAATAACAATTTATGCGCGTTTTTTTCTTTTGGTTGTACCTAATTGGACTGATAGCGGGTGTATGTACCTCTCGTTTATTGGCACAAAACACAACAGTTGCCTCTCCTACTCCACCAAGCAAGGTGTTTAAGATTGAGGCGGAGTTACGGTCACGTACCGAGTTACGGAATGGCTATCGGCAACTTCGGAACGATACAACGACGGTGGCTTTTTTCACGGGCGGACGCACGCGAATTGGTTTCAATTATCAAACACCCAAATATGCGTTGGTGGTATCGGCGCAAGATGTTCGGGTGTGGGGCGAAACTGATGGGCGTTCGAACAAAAGTATCTTTCAATTATTTGAGGGGTATGGTGATTATTTTTTTTCGGAACGGCTTTCGTTGCGGGCAGGTAGGCAACGGTTGATGTATGATAATCAGCGTTTGTTTGCTCAAAATGATTGGCGACATACTGCAAATGCTCATGATGGTTTTAATTTGCGCTATATTGCCCCTAAACTGAAAACGGAATTGGCGGTGTGTTTTAACCAAAAAGTGGAGCAAATTTTTGGTACTAATTTTAGCCCCGATTTTTCGACTTACAAATTTTTAGCGGTTCATTATTTGTTGTGGTCTATTAATAAGCAGTGGACACTGACGACTATTAATGCTACAGATGGTTTTCAAGATGCTCAACAGGTAGAGAAAATCCATTTTCGGCATACCAACGGCGGGCGGATAGAGTTGACTCAACCAAAATGGTATGCTACTTTGGCGGCATATTATCAGTGGGGTAAAACGGTGACTGACCAAAGCATTATGGCTTATTATCTACAACCCGAAGTGAAATATACACCCAACAATAAATGGTGGGTACGATTGGGTGCAGAGGTAATGAGTGGACAAAATGCTTTGAATACTACCGATACCAAATTCCGTTCTTTTGTTGCCTTGTATGGTGTGGCGCACCGTTTTAATGGTTATATGGATTTGTTTACGGCTTTTCCTGCTGATTTGAATTATGCGGGTTTGGTGGATCCGTATTTGTTTGTTAACTATAGTATTAATGAAAAATGGGCGTTGCGCAGCGATTATCATGTTTTTTATTCTCAAAATAATTTTGTACAAAATGGTAGTACCATCAAAAAGTATTTGGGATTTGAAAATGATTGGTTGTTGAACTATACGCTTAATGATGCAACCAAAATTGAATGGGGATTGTGTTATCTCTTACCTACGGAATCATTAACTTATATCAAAAAAGGCGGGAACGCTGATTTGTTGAATTATTGGGGGTATGTGCAGCTTACGTTTAAGCCCACTTTGTTTCAGCACAGTAGTGTCATGAAGTAAACAAAAATTGCGGTTTATTGGTTAATTATCAAAATTAATACTTACTTTTACGTCCAAAAATTGTTTTCTCCAATTTCTCATTACCTTATGGAAATAGCCATTGTATTGGGCTTATTAGCCTTTGCTGTTATTGTGTTTTCTACTGAAAAAATTTCGGTAGACATCGTTACACTACTGATACTCATTGTGCTAGTGCTTACCAAGATACTAACCCCCAAAGAGGCATTCGAGGGTTTTGGTAGCGATTTTATTCTCATGTTGGGGTCTATTTTCGTCATTAGTGCGGCTTTGCAGTATAATGGCATTATTGACCTTATGGGGTCGAAATTGGTGAAAACCAATACGACCAATATTCCGTTGTTGATAACGATTATTATGTTGGCATCGGGAATTTTATCTGCTTTTATGAATAACACCACCATTGCGGCTATCTTTTTGCCGCCCATTGTTAGTGTGGCGCGACAGTTGAAGATTAGCCCTTCGAAGTTGTTGATGCCTATGGCGTTTGCGGCGCTGCTGGGTGGCACCTGCACATTGATTGGCACTTCGACGAATGTGGCGGGTAGTGCTTACATGACGAAGGTGGGACTACAGCCGATGGAAATGTTTGAATTGTTGCCTTTGGGTGCTATTTTGTTTATTATTGGCATTATTTATATGGCAACGATTGGCAAATGGTGGTTGCCCGACCACAAAGACAAAGACCTCACTGATGAATATGATATTCGGAAGTATTTGAGCGAAGTGGTGGTGACTGATAGTTCGCCTTTGGTGGGACAAAATGTGTTCCGCTCCGATTTGAGTGCGCTCAATGTGCGGGTCATCAAAATCATTCGCGAAGGACAGCAAATTTTCCCTGACCGTAATACGCTTTTTTATGCGAGCGATATGGTGATTGTGGAAGGCAATAAAGATAATTTGTCACACATTAGCCGCACGTCGGGTTTAGATGTGTTGGGAATTTCTATTGACGACAAGGATTTGCAAAGCGATGACGTAAAATTGGCAGAAATTGTGGTGATGCCGCAGTCGGGTTTGGTCAATAGTACGCTTATCGATGCCGAGTTCAGAAAAAAATATAACCTTTCGGTCTTGGCGATTCATCGCAAAAACTATAGCATTACCGAAAATATTGGTCAAACAGAATTGCATATTGGTGACGTTTTGTTGGCACAAGGCAAGCAAGAGTCTATCGATTCGCTCAAAAAAGGCTTGGATTTGGTGATGATTGACGCTTTGGATAGCGTCAACAAAACCAAAATTAGGAAAGGTTGGCTCACTTTGAGCTTTTTTGTGACAGCAATTATATTGTCATCTATCAAAGATATTATTCCTACCTTGAGTTTTATTTCTATTCCTGCAAGTGTGGGCTTTTTGATGGCGGCTGTTCTCACGGTTTTGACAGGCTGTTTGGAGGGTGAAAAAGCCTACAACGCCATCGACTGGCGTTTGTTGGTGCTGATTGGTGGCATGACCGCCTTTGGGGTGGCGATGAAAAACACAGGGGCAGACAAATTTTTAGCCGAACAAGTGGTGTATTATCTGCAACCTTTTGGGACAATGACAATTCTGTTTGGTTTTATGGTACTCACAGTGCTGCTGACTCAACCGATGTCTAATGCCGCTGCTGCGATGGTGGTGTTGCCGATTGCCATAGAAACCGCCAAATCGTTGCACCTCAACGAACGCACTTTTGCCATTGCTGTTATTGTGGCTGCGTCTATCTCGATGATAACACCTTTTGAACCTGCCTGTATTTTGGTCTATGGACCAGGACGCTACAAAATTGCAGATTTCTTAAAAATCGGAGGTTTGCTCACTTTTGTGTTGTTGTTGGTGATGTTGTTTATTATTCCGCGTATGTGGGGTTTGTAATTAGCTCAAAATGACAACATTTTCAGTATAGAAAGCAAATTTTGGTCATTATCATTTATCCATTATTTCAGTTATGGTGTTTGTTCATCATACTAAATATTTCTTTTGATTATTGACCAAATAAATTTTGCCGAATCACTATGCCGATTCAGTTATATGGAGATATTTTTCAGTCATGGACAAAAATGCTTTTGTAACACAAACAAAAATATCATTCCAATAGACAAAACATTTCGCCCAAAAGTTCCAATATCTTTTGGGCGAGATATTTTTTTGCCTTCAGACCAAATAAATTTTGCCGAATCACTATTCCGATTCAGTTATATGGAGATATTTTTCGGTCATGGACAAAAATAGTTCATCGAAAAACAAAAATTCTGAAGGTATGATAAGATAATAAGCAATCCTTAATACAAAACGATGGATAGAATCCGCAAAAAGTGCTGTGATATTGCTAAATACTGCACTAATATTGTTTTATTAGGGTTTGGTATTGATTCATCGAATAGTTAAATACGTAAAAGTTTAGGTCGAGAACCTAAAATTTTACGTGGGTAGACGTAAAAGTTTAGGTCGAGAACCTAAAATTTTACGTGGGTAGACGTAAAAGTTTAGGTCGAGAACCTAAAATTTTACGTGGGTAGACGTAAAAGTTTAGGTCGAGAACCTAAAATTTTACGTGGGTG
>JAEUUX010000214.1 GCA_016787295.1 Chitinophagales bacterium | reverse complement strand
AAAGGCTTGTCGCTCTCCTGCATACACACACAGTAATCTACATTGCCCACAATTTGTGTGCAATCATACAGCCCAAAATACGCTTGGCTAATTTTGTTTTTTAATTCTTCTTCGCGAATATTGCCGTACATGTTTGTTGATAGAATTTTTAATATTACCTCCTCAAAAACCCATAATCATACACTTTGGGTTCTATTTTTTGTGCCAATAGCTGCAAAGCCTCGCGCAAATTGGCAAGAAGGTGCATATAGGTTTCGTCTTCGCTTTTGCTGTTCATCTTGCCCTTGTCGTTTTTCCCCTGAAAATAGGCTTTGATGTCATACAAAGACGCATTGACATTGCGCTCCAAACCCGTCCAAGTGGGAATATCTTTGATGCTTTCGTGGTAGTATTTCCATAATTCTCTACCTGCATTGAAGACAGCGGTGGCTTCGGGAGAAAAGACCAAAGGCGTAGTTCTGTGTTCTTTTGTCCCGTCCAACAAATCACCGTTTTTCAAAGTACCTTTGATAAATTGTGTCATCAAATTGCTATCAAACTTTTCACTTGCCTCAACTTCTTGTTCCGTAAAAGGTATCCAATAGTTGGTGCCTTCTTTGGAACTAATTTTGTTCTGCCCATGAAACAAGGCATACGCCAAACAATCGTTCTGGAATTCGGTGTCTTCTTGCCAAGCATCATTGGGATACAAAAACTGGTCGCGGTCGTTGAGCCAAGTGGCTTCAATGCAATGACGAACAGCGAAATAGATACAAAACCGAATTAAATTGTACTTATTCACCGCAAGACAATATCGTTCTTGTCCTTTTGAGAGAATAGCCAACTGTTTGTTATGCTGAAAATCGGGCGGACAACCAACTACCAAACCTATTGTCAAATTGTTTGGAGTGGCAAATTGTTTAGACCACTTGTTGATACTGTCAGGCAGGTCTCCATAAAAAACTTTTGTGCCTATTTTTTTCTTCTTTCTATCAAAAATATCACAAACAACATTTTCCATTTTGATTTTGTTGCTCAAATCCCAAACAGTAAAACCAATTGGAAAAGCTCCTTTTACATTGTCAAAAGTATCAGCAGGGACAATAAAACCGCATAAAGATTCGGCTAAAAAGAAGTTTTTAAACTGCTCAAAATTTGAACCTTGAATAAACTTTACCTTCGAAAACTGCGCCAAAGTACAACCGGGAATTTTATCATAAATTCGTGCCATGAACAAAGCAAAAATTTCATTGACCGCATTGCCGATTTTGGGTTTGTAGTATTCCGATGGTTTGTGGCTTTTGGCTACACCTGCTTTGTTTTCACCAGTGCCTGCTATGGTGCGAGCCGTTGTTGCCTCTGCATAGGGCGGATTGATATACATCACCAACTTTTTCCGTTTTTCGGGGTCGTTAATGACGTTTTGCAAGGAATGGGGTAATTTTGAAAAATCATCGTTCAAAAAATCAAACTGAAAAACGTGGGCTTCTAATAGGTTAGCCCCGTTTTTTATGCGGTCGTGCATCACATCAACGTCTTGCTTGTCCAAAGTGCTTGCCCAAATGTGGTATTTGTTCGTCAAACCGTTGAGGAGATTGCCCGTGCCTGCCGCACAATCCCAAATATAGTACTCATCTTGCCAATTCTCACCCAACAAATCGGCGAGATATTGCTGCGAAAGTTC
>JAEUUX010000168.1 GCA_016787295.1 Chitinophagales bacterium | reverse complement strand
CAAAATTAAGCAAAGACCACAGCACGCCGGACGAATCCACTCGAAAAAGAACACCTTTTTTTGCTTCTTTTTTGGGTGAGCAAAAAAGATGAATCACCCTTTGTTGCTTACGATAATAGTATTTCGAGGAACAGCAAATGGTCGTTAATTGATGTTACATTTTGGAGAGAGTGAGTAACATCGTCTATTGTCAAATCCGAAAAGTATTTTCAATTCAGTATAATTTGCGTTATTTCATTGTCATTGTGATACACTACCAAAAAAACATCGCCACCTACAGCTCGCAAATGCTATGGGTGGCGAATTGTATTGATACCAACAAACACATAATACTATCTATTACTATAGTCTAACCGAACCTTTCATGGTAGGGGTCGTAATGATTTCTATCATGCGTTGTGCTTCGGAATAATCGATATTGCTAATTTTGGCGATGGCGATGGCTTTTTCTGCCATTTTTTTAGCGGTAGCATAGTCACCCAAGTGCATCAACAAACGGGCATAGTCTTTTTGGTTGTGATAATTGGGCATTAGTTCAATGGATTTTTCTAACCACTTTTGAGCAGTTTTCCAGAGTTCGGCATCGTTTCCTGCCACCTGAAGCAAAGCCACGGCTTTTTGGTGAAAAACAACAGGATTTTCTGCTTTATATTGCTGCATGTAATCTTGTGCAATTTTTGCTTGATTTTTGCGGTCTTTGATAGATTCGTAGTATTGCCATTTCATATCAAAAATCATGTCCATTTTATTGGGAGCAGCATTTTTTTCGGCTACTTCGCAGGCGCGCTGTAGCATCGTTTCGTCGTGTGCTTCCACTGCATAGTTAGCAGCAGTACTAATGGCTTTATCTATTTTGCTGGCTACCTTATCGGCTCCAAATTGTTCTTCAAAAACTTTTTTGTTTTTTAATAACACATCTATGGCTTCGGTGCGTAAATTGCTGGCAAAGTCATAGACAAATTTGAGGCCTTCAACTTCGGTGCATTTGTGTTTTTGAAGTTTTTCTTTATTGATGTATTCATTAACAATTTGGTCGTGTGGTTGTTTGTTGAGGCGCAATTGATAAGCATATTCATACAGAAAATCGGATTTTCTCGTACCTTTGCTATATTCTTCTGTCAGAATATCGAGTGTGTTTTGTTTGTTAACGCTTTTTGCAATGCTCAACAATTTATTAGCATCTGTGGCACCGTTTTGGCGCAACAACAACTTACCTTCATGGTCAAAAAACAATAACTCACCTGCTGATTGAACATGATAGTTTTTCATAAATTCCTTTCCAATATAGGAATTGATGTTAACTCTGTAGTTAATAAAATTATTGTTATAGTAGTCACTCACAGCAGGTATGGACAAAAGGTCTCCAATAAGACGGCTTGGGGCATAGTTTTCGGCAAAAATTTCAACAAAAACTAGCTGTTGTCTTGTGGTTGCTTCGCGCTGTGTATCTTCCCAGCTACCTTGGTAATAATCTATGCCATTAAACAAAAATTTATTATTAGGTGCGGTTTGTGACATGTTTGGGGATATAATTGCGGCTTGAACCGCTGTTTGATTGCTGGCAATGGCAGTTACTAATAGCCAACTCCATGGGGTAAAAGATGTATGTTGCATAAGAATAATGGCTTTTTAAAAAGTAAAAAAATAAGGTATGTTCTTTGGAAGTTGCAAAACAAGTAAGTAAAACTTCGAAACAAAAAACTTGATAAAAGTATTGCCGATATGGTTTGCAAAGGTACACTTATTTTTTGACTTTTCCATGACTTTTTAAAAGAATTTTGTCATTTTTTTTGCAATTAATGAAACAAAAAATTCATTGTGCAAGATTATTACTAACAAAACTCTCATTTTTACTGCAAAGTTAGCAATTTT
Organism: Chitinophagales bacterium; assembly: GCA_016787295.1. Classification (GTDB taxonomy): domain Bacteria; phylum Bacteroidota; class Bacteroidia; order Chitinophagales; family UBA2359; genus JAEUUX01. The sequence goes on along the minus strand of JAEUUX010000168.1, from coordinate 40,655 downwards.
TCTAAAAAAAAGAAAAAAACTAAAAAAAATAGCTTATTTTTATTTTTTTTTAAAAGTTAATTATCTGTTTTTTTTCGATTATTCTAACGAAACAAAAAAACAAACATCTAAGCCACTATTAAAAGAATGATGTGTAATTAAAAACAGCATGTATAAATAAATATTGTGTATTCTGAATATTTTTCGAGGCAATTCATAGCTTAACGCCCGCTGTAATCGTTATTATCAAATACCATGCCAAACAAACAGATGAGAAAAAATGCTGATATTGACTTGACAATCTTACACACCTTTTGTTTTTTGTTTGAAGTGGGGTTGGTCTACTTATTGTTTTTTTTATTAAAAACTTTGTTGTACTTTTGTGCCAAAATAGTCTTTACTGCTTAGGCAAATTATTTTATTTTTTATACGTGAAAGTTATAGAACACCTCAGAAAGCAAGGCACTACAACCCCTATTTCTTTTGAGATTTTACCTCCTCTCAAAGGCAAAAGCATGGATTCGGTATCCAAAATACTCGATGAATTAGTAGAATACAATCCGTCATTCATTAATGTGACCTATCATCGGACAGAGTATAAATACAAATTGCGCGAAAATGGGCTTTTCGAAAAAGTATATACTCGCAAACGCCCCGGAACCGTTGGAATTTGTGCTGCCATACAATACAAATATGGCATCGATGCAGTGCCGCATTTAGTATGTGGTGGCTTCTCGCGCAACGAAACCGAAGATGCTTTGCTCGACCTCAACTACCTCGGAATCGACAATGTGCTTTTGTTGCGTGGTGACCCTATCAAAACCGAGAAAATTTTTCAACCCGAACTCGATGGCAACCATAATTCGCTTGAGCTAATACAACAAGTGGTGAACCTCAACAAAGGCATTTATTTGGAAGAGGAGTTGGAAGACAGTACCCAAACCAACTTTTGTATTGGTGTGTCGGGCTATCCCGAAAAACACTACGAGTCGCCCAATTCGGAGGCAGACTTGCGGTTTTTGAAGAAAAAAGTGGATAGTGGTGCTGACTATATTGTGACCCAAATGTTTTTTGATAATCAAAAGTACTTCGACTTTGTGCAACGTTGTCGAGCAGCCGATATTCATGTGCCAATCATTCCGGGATTAAAACCCATTACGACCCTAAAACAAGTGTATTCGCTACCCGGATATTTTCATGTTAGTATTCCCGATGAATTGTGCAAACAAATTGAGGCTTGTAAAAATAATAAAGAAGATATTAAAAAAGCGGGCATAGAGTGGTTGGCAAATCAATGCAAAGAGTTGATACAATTTGGTGTTCCTTGTCTGCATTTCTATACAATGAGCAAAGCCGACCATGTTAAAGCGCTGATGAAACTCCTATAAATCAAAGTCAATAGTTTGGTATGAAAAACTTATTTTTGTTCATATTTTTGCTTGTATTGTCTGCCATAGCAACAGCACAAGTAACTTTTCGGCTTACGCAAGTTCCTGCCAATACGCCAAGTGATGCCACACTCTATTTTGCTGCCAATATCAACAATTGGACTGCTAATGGCAACGCCCTCACCCACAACCCCGACGGCACATACCAAGTGACGGTCAATCCAACAGTGGGTAGCACCATAGCGTTTAAATTCACACGCGGAACGTGGGCAAGTGTAGAAGGTGATGCCAATGGTGGCGAAATAAGCAATCGCACCTATACATATACAGGAGGTGCAGTCACGGTCAATTTGCAGGTCTTGAGCTGGAAAGACCTCACAGGAACTGCTCATACTGCCACAGGTTGGGTGACAATAATGGCAGAAAATTTTTATATGCCCCAACTCAACCGCAACCGTCGTATATGGATCTATTTGCCACCAGACTATTCCACTACCAACAAACACTATCCTGTTATCTATATGCAAGATGGTCAAAACCTAATGGATGCTTATTATAGTTTTTCGGGCGAATGGGAAGTGGACGAGGCACTCGAAAATCTCCACTTAGATGGTGACTATGGTGCAATTGTAGTTGGAATTGACAACGGCGGAGCCACACGCTTAGATGAGTATTCACCTTGGGTCAATCCAAGTTATGGTGGTGGCGAAGGACAAGAGTATATCTCTTTTTTGGTCGAAACCCTAAAACCTTACATAGACCAAAACTATCGCACCCTGCCCCAACAACCCTATACTGCTATTATGGGTAGCTCGATGGGCGCACTAATTTCGCTTTGCGCTGCCATCGAACATCCTACTGTTTTTGGTAAAGTCGGTATATTTTCGCCTGCTTTTTGGTTTACCTATAACCAATTAATGAGTTATTTAGCTAATCACCCCAAACAAGAAAGTATTAAATTTTATTTTGTTTGTGGTGGTGCCGAAAGTTCCAGCATGATACCCGACATGAATGCAGTGTATAATCAATTAGTGACTAATGGCTATAGTACCACCAGCGAATTGCTCAAAACCACTGTTGCCAACGGACAACACAGCGAGTGGTTTTGGGCACAAGAGTTTCCTGCTGCTTATCAGTGGCTGTTAGGTGGGGTTTGTGGGGTTCCTGTCATTGTGGGCAACAACACAGGTTGTTCATCTCAAACACAAAACTATAGTGTTGCCGACCCCATTGTGGGAGCAACCTATACATGGACAGCCACAGGAGGTACTATTCTTAGCGGACAAGGTACACCTGCCGTGAGTGTGCAATGGAATACCAATGGAGCTGGAGTGATTAATGTAGTAAAACAATAAAAATTGCAATAATCCAGACACAAAAAAATGTGCCTCTTTTGTGAAAAGAGGCACATCAAATCGCCAAGTGTTATTTTTCGTCATCATTTTCTTCGTCGCTACCACTATCATCGCCAAAATCGATAACAGTTGCTCCACCATAGTCTTCGTCCTTAAATTTATTGATAAGCGATTCGCTAAGTTTTACTTTACCACAACTGTCACAATCACCCATTACTTCATCAGTTTTGTTTGTTTGAACAGCTTTGGCATAAGCCAATTGCTTATCTCTTTTGCTTATTTTGAAAACAATGCGTGTATTTTCGCAACTCAAATCCAACACGACATAGCCTAATTGGAACAAATCATCTACCATATTATCTTCGGAACGAGCACCTTGTTGATAATTGGCACTAATAAATGTGACATTTTTTGAGTCACAACTATATTCATTGATTTTTTGAGTTAGAAAATGTCGAAGCTGTTGCGCGTCGTGTTGGTCAAAAGTAGGTGTACCTATGGTCTCTTCAAAATTAAATACCAAACCAACTTGTTTATGCTTAAATGCAGCAGATTCTGTTGTTTCTGTTTGGGGAGAAGTCGAAGATGGGTTGGTACTTAAATTACTCACTAATCCATTCTGTCCGCCGCCACCAGCAAAAGTATTTAGGGATAGCAGGTAGCATAATGAAAAAATAACGTATTTGATCTTCATGTTTTAGGTTATTAAGTTAGTTAACAAAAATAAAGTAGCCTTTTTTTCTCAAAAACCGTACCAATTAAGCACAAATAGATGTGCAAATTAAATTTGCATCTCCCATAAAACTATAATAATCCGTCAATTTTCTAAATAACTTGCTACAATAATAAAGCCTTAATTCGGCTTGTTTGGCGTGTTTTTTTTTCGGCTTCATATTTGCTTAGGTATATGCTATGACCACTAAAACAACGATTTAGCTACTCAAAGCCACCTATAATCAGTCTTTTTACCTATTTTGACACCACAGTTTATCTTGCCTATCTTGTTTGTAACACCCCAAATACTAAAAATCTGTATTTTTTGTGACAATACATGCCTATACCCCATACTATATTAACCAATGATTAGCCCTTATCAATCGACTATTTTTTAGACCATATATCTTAACTCAATAACCTCCAAAGTACAATCCCTAATACAATATAGCTTAATATTTTTTTGTTACAAACCAACATTCATCATCTTAGTAACTACAATTGACTATAGCATTAATGCTGTATATTAAAATTTTAACCATAAAATTTACCCAAAAGTATGAAGCAAAATTCCGCTCTTGTTTCTTATTTTCCTACTCTATTTCGCTTGTTTTTGGCAACATCATTTTACCTATATGGTCATCAACTATTGGCACAAACTACAGATGTACCTAACGAACTTATTCCTGAATATGGCAAATGTTATGGCAAAGCATTTTCTCCCGACCAATATGAAAACTATGAAAAAGAAGTATTGGTAAAAAAAGCCCACACCAAAACCATCAATATCCCTGCTGTTTATGATACTATATCGGAACAAGTGGTGGTGAAGGAAGGCTATACAGAGTATATTGCAGTGCCTCCTGTATATGAAATTGTAACAGAACAAGTGTTGGTGAAAGAAGAATCGCCACTTATCAACGAAACTTACACCACCTCACGCCAAAACGTCAAAACGAGTAGCGAACATGGCGAATGGAAACGCAAAAAAGATCCCACTTGTTTTGCACCTAATCCCGAAGATTGTTATATTATGGTATGGGAAAAAATCCCTGACCAATACGAAGTTGTTGAGGAAAAAGTTTTAAAACAAATGGAAAACTCCTTACAAACAGCTCAAACTGCTCAATATAAAACTGTTTCTAAGCGAGTGTTAAGAACACCAGCTACTGTCCGCGAAGTTTATCATGAGCCTGTTTATACAACTATCAAAAAAAGTGTTTTGGTATCACCTGCCAAAGTCGAAACCATAGAAGTTCCCGACGAATACAAAAAAGTAACCGACCGCCGATTGGTCAAAGCAGGTGGAGACCCTGTTTGGGTGGAAGTGCTTTGCCCCAGCAAGGTCAATAAAACCCTTATCCGTACCATTCAAACCCAACTCACTCATAAAGGCTATCCGCTTACTATTGATGGTATTTGGGGAGTAGCCACCAAACGCGCCTTAGAGCAGTTTCAGCGCAGCAACGGTTTAGCCAGCGGCAACCTCAACCTCCAAACCCTCCAAGCATTGTATTAATGCACCGATATTTTCTTATGTTTATCGTTTGTGGCACAATAGGTTGTTTATGGGTTTCTTGTCAAAAAGAAACAACACCTTTTGACCAACGAATAATGTCCACACCCACCCAACAAGCATTGCAAGGTGCCTATTTTCTTAACGATTCCATCGGATTTGCTATGGGTGGTAGCACCTACAGCCAATCTACTTTGTTGCATACCTCCAATGGCGGACAAACATGGTCGTTGGTGGATTTGGGCTTCGACAAAATTGTCTACGACATGATTTTCACCACTCCCGCCGAAGGTTTTTTAACAGGTTATGATGCCAAAGTGCTACACACCACCGATACAGGCAAAACATGGATAATCGAGCAACTGCATGGCAATTTGGCTTGGTTGCCCATGTATGGCATTGATTTTGCCTCGCCCAACACGGGAGTTATTGTGGGCGGCAAAGGCAATAGCACCGGCATTATCTTTCAGACCTCCAACGGCGGACAAACATGGCAACAAACCTATACCTCGCCCTCCGAACTGCGCGACATAGATTTTGCTAATGCTACAGAAGGTTATGCAGTGGGCTATGGATTGGTACTCAAAACCAATGATGGCGGGCAAACGTGGCAAACTCTCGATGCTAAGGGAGACTTCTTTTTTGCGGTTCATTTTCCCACCGAGCAAGTTGGTTATGTGGTCGGCAACCAAGGTACTATCCTCAAAACCTCCAATAGTGGTTATAGTTGGCAGACTTTGCGCAATGGCAACAGTCCGTTCAAAAAACGCCTACACTTCACCGATGTATGGTTCAAAGATGCTGATAATGGTTTCGTTTTGGCAGAAAATTGCCTCCTCCAAACCACCAACGGCGGACAAACATGGCAACAATACGATTTATTGTGTCACACAAACAGAGGCTTGTGGTTCCGTTCGTCGGACTCCGTATTGCTAATTGTGGGCGAACAAGGTTGTATTAGCCAAGTTGAAGTATCGTAGTTTTTGCTTAATTCCTAATTTAATTCAATCGTGATATCTTTATGGCTGCAAAAAAACAAACCCAGCAACCGCCTCGTGTTGCACCACAAAAAACAACAACAGCTCCAAATGCCGCGCCTTCCAAAACATTTTCCAAATGGCTTCCGTTTGTTTTGGGCATTGTGTTGGTATTGGTGGTCATAGTGACTTATAGCAACGGCTATCAACACGAGTTTGTCGATTGGGACGATTATACCTATATAATAGATAATTATACCATACAAAATCCCACTTGGGAAGGATTAACCCAATATTGGCGCGAGCCTTTTTTCCTCAACTATCATCCGCTGACAATGTATTCGTATGGCATTAATAGTATGTTGTGGGGTGCCGACAAAGCTGATAGTTTTATCAAAGTCAATGTGTTTTTTCATGTCCTCAACACCTTATTGGTCTTTGCTTTTGCCTTTCTTTTGAGCAACCGCCGCTGGACAGTCGGTTTTTTCACCGCCTTGTTTTTTGCCATTCATCCCATGCACGTCGAGTCGGTCGTGTGGGTGTCGGAGCGCAAAGATGTGCTATATGGTTTCTTTTTCCTTCTGTCATTGCTCACTTATTTGCACTACCAACAACAAAAAAACATCGCTTGGTTAGCATTGTGTTGGGGTTTGTTTGTCCTCTCATGCCTCTCCAAAGCTATGGCAGTAGTTTTGCCTGTTGTGTTATTAGCCATAGACTATTATCAAAAACGCCCCCTAAATAATCCGCGCGTTTGGCTCGAAAAAATACCTTTTTTTGCTGCAGCCCTATTTTTTGGTTTAATGGCTATGAGCATACAAAGCGGTTCGAGTTTTGGTGGCATTTTTACTCCTGCGGGCGAACACGAAAAAGCAGTAGCAGATTTTGGTATATTTTCGTTGTTACATAGGCTTATTTTTTCCGCCTATAATTGGGTCATATACCTTGTTAAATTGTTTGTTCCCACCAATTTGTGCGCCTTCTATCCCTATCCAACCCTCAATCCCGCTACCGACGGTCTATCTATGGATTACTACATAGTGCCGTTTTTGCTAATACCCGTAGCATTGATAGGCGTGTGGGCGCACCGCCGCGCACCTTATATCACTTTTGCCCTATTGTTCTATACTATCACCATTGCTTTAGTGCTACAATTTATTTCGGTAGGTGGTGTCATTCGTGCCGACCGCTATAGTTATCTGCCATACATTGGCTTGTTTTTTGGCATTTTTATGGGCATAGAACAGTTAGTTAAACAACAAAAAGCGCTGCAAAAACCGATATGGGCATTGATGAGTATACTGGGAGTAGTTGGCATGTGGCTTAGTATGCAACAAGTGGATACATGGAAAAATACCGAAACTTTGTTCAATCGCGTCATCTCTATCTATCCCACCCAAGACCGTCCGTATGCTACTATTGGCAACTACCTTGGCAAAAAAGGACGCATCGATGAAGCCTTGCAATACATGGAAAAAGCTGTGGAGCTTGGCTCAAAACGAGGCGATTTGTACGAAGGCTTGGGCAATGCGTATGGTAGTAAACAACAATTCGACAAAGCTTTGTCCTATTTCAATAAAGGCATCGAATTTGAACCCACCAAATGGGGTTTATACTACAACCGCGCTATCACCTATCTAATGCTTAACCGTTCCGCCGAAGCTTTTCCCGATTTTGAAAAAACACTGGAATTAGCCCCACACAAAAAGCAAGATGTGCTGTTCAATCGTGGTAGAGCTTATATCAATACCCAAAAATATACAGAAGCCCTGCGCGACCTCGACGAACTTTTAGCCCTTTTGCCGCAACCCAATGCCGAAGCATACTATCTGCGTGGTATTGCCAAACATGGCTTGAATGACAAACAAGGCGCTATCGACGACTACCGAAAAGCCCTACAACTAAACCCACAACTCACCGACGCAGTTACTAAATTAACCGCTTTGGGCGCAACCCCCTAACAGCGACACCTGCTATTTACTTTCTTTATTTTCTCCATTTTTTCCACCATGAGCAAAGGAAAATTAGCCAAGTTTGAGGCTATGAAATCTATGTCCAATGTGTTTCAAAATTTTAGTTGGCATGAACCCCAACTTATCAACCATCTGGGCAACGAAGTACAACTAAAAGGTCAATGGCACGAGCAAATCTTTGGCAATAATCATCCAATTGTCTTAGAATTGGCTTGCGGCTATGGCGAATATACGGTAGGTATGGCACAAAAGCGTACTGACCAAAATTTTATTGGCATAGACATCAAAGGCAACCGAATCTATACGGGCGCACAACAAATTTTAGATCAACGAATTAGCAATGCCGTTTTTTTGCGGTCATCAATTGAATTGCTACCCCATTTTTTCGACACCGCCGAAGTCAACGAAATTTGGATACCTTTTCCCGACCCTTTTCGACGAGACAGCAAATCCAATCGCCGCCTCACTTCGCCTTATTTTCTCGATATTTATCGCCAATTTGTTGTTCCCAATGGTATTATCCATCTCAAAACAGATAGTGATATTTTATACGAATTTACGCTGCAAACCATTGCCGAAAATGGCTGTACTCTGTTAGAAAGTCATTATGACCTATACCAAACCGCCGCCGACAACGAACTATTAGACATCAAAACGCGCTATGAACGCCTCAACCTTAGTGGTGCTTCAACGTTCAAATACATCAAATTTAGTCTATAACCTATATGCAAAAGTAGCCTTTTCAAGACATTTGAAAAGGCTACTTTCGTTCAAACCGATGTTTTTTCGATTGATAGAACGATGTTAATTTTTGGTGTATTTTTGCTATAAAAAAAGTATTTTATTTTTTCACCAAAGCAATAACTTCGTGTGCAATGCGGTCGGCAGCATCAGCAATTGCCAATTTTTTGATATTGTCTGACAAAATTTTGCGTTGTTGTTCATCGAACAAAACCTGCTCGATAGCCGTCCAAAGTTGTGAATCAGCTTCATGGTCGCGCACCATAATAGCCGCATTTTTTTGCACCAAATTCATTGCATTGGCTGTTTGGTGGTCATCAGTCACATTGGGCGAAGGCATCAAGATGGCAGGTTTGCCCACCAAACACAATTCGGCAATTGTACCGCCTGCTCGCGACACAATGGCATCAGCAGCAATATATGCCAAATCCATGCGGTCGACAAATGCTCTTGGAAATATATGCGACTCATAGCCGTTTATTTTTGCCCTAATATCAGTTTCATATAATTTGCCCGTTTGCCACAAAACCTGCACATTGTTGTTTTTTAGCTTATCCATCTGTGCCAAAATACCATTATTGATTCCTCTTGCTCCCAAACTACCACCTGTCACAAATAACGTTTTTTTGTTGGGGTCTAAACCAAAGTAAGTAATGGCTTCGGTGCGCGTACCTTGTAGGTCGACAATATTTTGGCGCACAGGATTACCCGTCAAAATAATTTTTTCGGGTGGAAAATGATTGGCTAAATTGTCAAACACGACACAGATTTTTTGCACGCGTTTTGCCAAAAGACGGTTAGTCATGCCAGGATGAGAGTTCTGTTCCTGTATCAGAGCTGGAATGCCCATGAATGTTGCTGCTTGTAACAAAGGGCCGCTGGCATAACCACCAACACCCACAGCCACATCAGGTTTAAAGCGACGAATTATTTGAAACGATTTCCACAAAGAAGCCACCACTTTGACAGGAAATAACAAATTTTGGGTAGTAAGTCGACGTTGCAAACCACTAATCCACAAACCTTCGATGGGATAGCCTGCTTGTGGCACTTTTTCCATTTCCATACGACCATCTGCTCCCACAAACAAAATATCGCAAGTTGGTTGTATTTTTCGCAAAGCGTTGGCAATGGCTATGGCAGGAAAAATATGTCCGCCTGTTCCTCCACCTGATATAATTACTCGCATAGTAGAATTTCAGAAATATTGCTAAAAACGGCTGCAAAGATACAAAAAAAAAGCAAGTTAGCCCAGAGATTTGAGCCAACTTGCTAAAAAATGGTGAAGGCAAATCAACTATTCTTGTGAGCCATTCAAGGCAGACAAGGCATCGTTGGCAGTTTTATTAGAAGGATCAAGTTTAATGACCTCTGTATAGTTGGCTTTAGCTGCTGATAAGTCATTTTTTTGATAATAATGATAACCCATATACAAATAGGCTTCGACTAAATCGCGCGAATACTTGGCAGGGTCGCTTTGAGCAATGCTAATCATTTTTTGGTAGTGCGGCAATGCCAAACCCAATTTAGAATCGGGGTCTAATTGGTCGTTGCTGCGCGCACGCCACGCATAACCCGAAGGCCAAGTAGCGTTTAGTTCGGTCACTTTCAAAAAGGCATCATCGGCTTTTTTGTAATCTTTTAAGTTATAATAGGATCTGCCAATGTAATAATAGTCAGAAGAAGATGGTTTTACTTTGGTCATTTTTTCCTCATAGCTTTTAATAGCATTGGGGTAATCTTTTTCTTCAAAATAATACTTGGCAATTTGGTCATAATAGTCTGTTTTGGTGCTATCCAATTTCATGATATTGCGCCATTGAGCAATAGCTGTTGTCATGTCTTTGTTCTTAAGGGCGGCATTGGCATAATACTCATAGTCTGAAGCATACACTTTGTTGTCGCCTATGTTTTCGAATAATTTTTTAGAAGAAGCCAAAGAAGCAGGATAGTCTCCTTTTTCATACTGCGCCCATGCCAACCAACGATACATACTATATTGTTTGGGGTCGTCTTGCAATACTTTTTGAGCTTCGGTGATGGCGGTTTCATAATCTTTGGCTTGGAACACCAAGAAACGGACATAACGCATACGCGCGTCGATATCATTACCTACCAATTGGGTATATTTTGCCAACAATTCTGTCACTTTGCTATATTTTTTTTCGGCATAATACAACTCAATAAGGTCTTTGTAGGCAGGAGCATAATTGGGGTCGATGCTAATACATTTTTCGTAAGTAGCTATAGCTCCTTCGGCACCTTCAATGATTTTTGCACCTTTTGCCAATTTGGCTTTTCGCATATAGCCACGCGGATTTTTGGCATCTTTTTCGATGGCAGATTCAAAGTTGGTCATGGCATTTCCGCCGTCACCTTTGTATAGATAGGCATCGCCCAAAGTCAAGAAATAGTCGGGATTTTTGGTGTTTAGGTCACGTGCAAGCGTAAGATATTTTACGGCTTCGTCTGCATTGCGGTTGCTACTGCGCAGATAAGACACTCCGATTTGGTACAAGATTTCGGCGTTTTTAGATTTGGTAGCTTTAACGGCTTGGTCAAATATCTTTTTGGCTTCGGCGGGTTTATTGTTGTCCAACAACAGTTTGCCCAAGCCAATTTGATTGATTAAATTTTTGGGATTAGCAGTGCTACCTTTTTCATACCAAATTTTTGCCGAATCGGCTTTTTCATCTTCATAGTAAGATTCGCCCATATAAAAATAGGCGCTGGCATTAGTGGCATCGGCGGCGATGAGTTGGTTAGCCATTTTGCGCGCTGCCAAATAGTTTTCGTTTTCGAGAAACACTTTGATTTCGGCAATGTTTTGACCGAACATGGGTGTTGCAGCAGCCAGAAAGGCTATGCACACAGAAAGCAATTTTTTCATGGTATATCGCAAATTTTATTTTTGGTGCAAAAATCGCTAATTAGATGATAAAAACCATCGATTCGTTTAATTTTTGGTGAATTATTTTTGGTGTGTTGTTAATTTTGGCACAAAAAAGGAAAAATTTCCTTAAGAATCACCAAAAAAGATTTTTTTGGCTTATTTTTGTCGTTAATTAGTCAACTTTTTTTGAATTATGGAAAATGCAGCTAACTACATTGCTTTGGCTATTCCTTTTTTCTTTCTTTTTATTGGTATAGAGTATTGGTTTAGTAAAGTTCGTCATTTAGATTTGTATCGTTTTAATGACGCTATCACCAATCTCAATTGTGGTATTGGGCAACAAATTATTGGGGTTTTTCTGAAAACTGCCACCATTTTGTTGTACGTCTATTGCTATGACCATTATCGGTTCACCACCATTCCCGACACCGTTTGGACGTGGATACTGCTGTTTGTGGGGGTAGATTTTTTTTACTATTGGTTTCATCGTTTGGCACACGAAATCAGTGTGTTGTGGGGCAGCCATGTAGTACATCATCAAAGTGAAGAGTATAACTTGACGGTGGCTTTACGACAAGCATGGATACAGGGCATTTTTTCGTCAAGTTTCTATTTGCCCTTAGCTTTTATGGGTTTTCACCCTGTGGCATTTGTGACCATCAATTCGTTTCAGACTTTGTATCAATTTTGGATACACACCAAAACCATTCACAAACTGCCTGCTTGGTTTGAGTATGTTTTCAATACACCTTCGCACCACCGCGTTCATCATGGCGTAAATCCTATTTACATAGACCGCAATCATGGCGGCACGCTTATTGTTTTTGACCGTTTATTTGGAACATTTCAAGAAGAACAAGAAGAAGTGGTGTATGGCATTACGCAGCAACCAAATAGCTGGAATCCTTTGTGGCTCAACGTGGAATACTGGATAAATATGGCGAAAGACATGTCAAAAGCTACCAATTGGAAGGATAAATGGGGTATTTTTTGGCATACACCGGGCTGGAAACCTGCCGAATTAACAACAGTAGCATCTGCCAAAAGTTTTAATGCCAAGAGTTTTCATAAATATGACACCCACATTGCCCATTCACTTAACTATTATATTTTGGTGCAACACATTGTAACTTTGTTTGGCACAACGTTATTCTTGTTTAAGGGCGATTTTTTGTCCTATATGTGGCGCTATTTAGTGGCGCTGATGTTGTTGCATTTATTAATCAATGTTGGCGGTTTGTTAGAAAACAAAACATGGGCGTTTCGCTCCGAGTGGGTTCGCTTGTTGCTATTGGTAGTGATAGCCATCTACCTTTATAACATAAACACTATTTCGTTGTCGTTGTGTTTGGGAGTAGGTGTTTATGCCATTATTGCTGTGGTCTACTTGCGTCCGTTGCAGAATGAGCCTCCTTCCCAAACGGCGGCATAATACTTGCATACAATTGGGATAATATGATTAAACAATAGTCCAACCAAATTTGGTCGGACTATTGTTTTTTTTATCAATAATTCTAAAGAATAACTATCCAAACAAGCTAACATCATACACACATAATAAGCATGATTTGGCAGCTAATTTTCTAGTTATTTCTATCCAATACTATTTTTGCAAAGTAATAGTACTGGTGAAAGAACCTTTAGAAGTAGTTACGTTTACAAAATACATACCGTTTGGAGCATCGCTCAAGTTGGCAGCAATTGTTACGTTGTGGGTAATGTCGCGCTCAATGTTTTGTACCAATGCACCACTAACACTATAGATATTGATGCTAACATGGTCGTTTACGTTTGGTGTAGCAATGTTGATGATACCTGTTGTTGGGTTTGGAGCTACTAAAAATTCGTAGTTACCAATTGTTTCCATGCCAACAGCACATGAAGGATTACTAAGGTCTATATCAGCAGGAACAGGACAACCCGCAGAACAAGCTGCTGCTACAATAACAGTACGGATAACTTCGGTACAATTGCCACTTGCATCACAAACAGTATAACGGCGTTGGTAGTTACCTGCACAAGCGGTATAAATACAACCTGAAACAGTAATTTGCGGAGTCAAGTTGCCATCAACATTGTCAATAGCTGTGGTGCCAGTAGGATCGACGAAAGTTGCGCCGCAGTTGGTGAATACTAAGTTAGCAGGACCGCCCAAAGTAATAACAGGTGCTTGAGTATCTTGTACATTTACAGTCACCGAGAAAGTAGAAGCATTGCCTGCTGCGTCTGTAACGGTAAAGGTAAGCGGATAAGTACCATTAGTACCTAAATCAACAGTACCACCTTGAGTAATTTCGGCAGTTACATCACCATCAACATTGTCAATGCCAATCACATCAAAATAATCTTCAATATTGAAAGTGCTTGAAGGATCAGCTTCTACGTCGATAGTAGTACCATCTGTTACTTCTGCACCATCTGCTACACTGAAAACATAAATTACAGGACCATCGGTGTCTGCACCAATAACGTTCACAGTACGAGTAATAGCTTCTGCTTGGTTGCCTACATTATCAATAGCATTGTAGGTAACGGTATATTGACCAATAGTGGCTGTGTTAACAGGGTTGTTTACGGTCAAGGTTGCAGGACAACCGAATGTGTCGGCATCGTCACGAACAACAGCGCCCAAGTCTTCGTAGGTAGAACCTTGCAATACGTCAACTTCTGCAAAGAAATCGAACAAAGAGTTGTAGTATTCTAAACCATCAGCAGGGTCGATGAAGAACTCAACTGGCTCACCAAAGATTTCGGGTGCAGTATCATCAGGATACACAAAAATAGCAGCATCTGTGCCAGTAGTGCTATCCAAGAAATGTTCTGTAAAGGTGTTGTTATCAGAGTCGGTAGCATTCAATAGCCAGTAGTAACCTGCGCCTGTTTCGTTAGGTACGTCCACGTTTACTGTTCCGCCTACTTCGATGTCTACCAAACCATCAGGATAGTCCAAAGCGTGTGCATCGAAACGGTCGGCTGTTACTGAGCAATTTTCAATAGCATACGGAACATTTAGGTAGTTGATAGAAGGTGGAGAATTAACTTCGGGAGAAGGATTAACAATATCGCCTACTGCAATTTTTTGGTATACGATGTCATTTACAGTAAAGATAGATTGTCCTTGTGAGTTTGTATTTTGCAAAGCATTGCCCGTAAGGTCATCTTCTTGGTAGATAACATGTACAAAACCATCAACTTGCGCTGCGATAGCTGGGAAAACAGCCTCACGATTGCCATTGTCGGCTGTGATGTTCAAAGGACCTTGCCATGTTTGACCACCATCTGTTGATTTGATAAGATAGATGTCACGGAACAAACGTCCGCCAACAGTAGCATCGTTAGGTGGTTGTTCGTTGCCGTCCACCATAGAAGAATAAGCCAAATAGAGGTTGCCTTGAGCATCCATACCCGCAGAACCTTGACCTACTAATGAAACACCATAGCTTTGGATTTCATAGGCAGTAGTATTGATTTGGGTAGTGTCGTCTTGGTTATAGTCTTGGCGAACTGTTTGACCAAGCACCACGGGTTCGCCGCCCATATTGCTATTCCAATACATAATACAAGCGCTATTGGGCAAATAGAATGGACCAGCACCACTTGCACCAGTTGGGTCATCTTGGTAGTTGAAAACACGGTCATACCAAATATGCACTACATCGTCGCCGTCAATCAGCATGGCATTGCAACCACCCGAAACCGCTACTGGATCCAATACATCAGTTGGCAAAGCGGGATCTGCTGGAATAAGTGGGAAAGAAGTGTCTTTCACAACACGATAGTTCCAATTAACACCATTGTCATTAGATTCATACAACACAACACGGCGGGCATAAGTACCAATAACAATAGCTACATGGTTGCCTTTTACGTCTACAAAATATATGTCAGCACCCATTTCGACATAATTTTCTGCCATACTGGGAAGTGCAGTAGGACCTTCCCAAGTATTACCACCGTCGGTAGAGCGGAAATATGCCAAACCACCTGTCATACCATCAAATTCGTCTTGGCGAGAGATAACCACATGAATATTGTTACCATCAACACCCATACGGGGCCAAACGCCTGTAAGGTCGCCATTTTCTTCACCTACATATTTTTTAGTCCAAGTAGTGCTACCTGGATCTCTGTAGGTAAATAACAAACCTTTATCGGGAGTGTGTGTACAGCTAAATACACGACCCGATGCTGTTGTACCTACGTTGGGCCAGCCTGTACGTTGTTGTGCACCTTCAATACGAGCTGTTGGAGCGGCTCCCCAAGTGTTACCACCATCTGTTGAAACGTTATAACCTGTTCCACGGTCAGCCGAAGCTGCATCAAAAGAGTTACTCATTGTCCAAGTGGCGTGGATAGTGCCATTGTTGTTCCACACCCGACGACAGCTACCATAGTTAGACTGCAAATCGTAGGTGGTTGTACCAATGACCGTGCCTGCGCCACTGCGCTGGTTTGTGGTCAATTGGTGATTACCCGGGTGAGTGTTGGGAACACTTGTTTCGTTGCCCGTAGTAGCGCGCACTTTGTGGGTGCTACCTTTGGGAGCAACGGCTGCTTTCACAGCTTTTTTGTTCAAATTAAGCGGTTGTTTTTGCACCGCAGTCTGGGCTTGCACCTGTGTTCCAAGTGCAATTATGATTGCCCATACAAGTAAACTTCGTAACATCGTAATTTGTTTGGGTTTAAATAATTTTATTTTTATATACAATAATCAAGAGGAGTTTGGAAAATTTGACTACAAAGGTAGATAAAAAATTGCGATTCTACAAACAATTTTGGCATATTTTCTTTAAAATACCACAACAGCTATAACAAGACCTATGCAAAATAAAATATTCTGCAATAACCAACTATTGAGGTTGTGATGTTATTTGTTTTAGTTTGTTTTTGATTTAACAAGCAAAGATAGCAAGCCTTTGAATAGTATCCAAATAAAAAAAAATGCTTTTATCGGTTCTTTTTCTGTTATTAGTTGTTTTTTTTGATTAAAAAAATAACCAAATTACCTTTTTTTATCTTTATAAATAACTGATTTTCAGCATTTTGTAGATATTTTTTGTTTTTATTCTATTATTATCTTTTCATTTGTTCTGAATTTTATCGGAAATTTTTGGATTTTTAACATAATTAAACTGCTTTTTTTGTAGCGTTTATACAACAAAAAAAAACTTTTTGCGTTAATCTTACATAGTTCAAAAAATGTCAAATGCAACAAATTCTACGTTTTATTTTTTATAACCTAAAATTGATAGAACATGAAAACTGTACAGTTAATTCTGTGTGGCGCTACGTTATGCTGTGCATTTGTTGGCAGCGCTTATGGACAATCAAATACTACGGAATCTTACCGAACTACGCCTAATTCAATAACACCTAAATCTGATAATAGTTCATCGGACTGGGATTTTAGTAGTCAATTTTTTCAACCTTCTTTGGCACCTGATGCGCCTTATGGAAAAAAACTCTCGTCCGAAAAAACTATTTTGCCTTATCAACCTTTGCGCGAAGCTGATGTATTTTGGGAGAAATATATTTGGCGCGAAATCGACACTCGTCAAAAGATGAATCAGCCTTTTGTATATGCCAAATTGCCGTTTATTGGTGTGGTGTTTAATATCCTAAAAAATCATCCAAATGCGCCTATTTATGCCGATGATGAATTTAAAACGCCTGTTACTCTCGCCGAAGTGAGTAGCAGATTGGGAGCGGGCAAGGACTCTACCTTTGTGGTGGATCCTGACACGGGCGAAGGACAATGGAAAGTGGTGTTTAACGACTTTGATTGGACGAGCATCACCAAATATAGGCTAAAAGAAACGTGGGTGTTT
The DNA here is from genome assembly GCA_016787295.1 of Chitinophagales bacterium. Lineage (GTDB taxonomy): Bacteria > Bacteroidota > Bacteroidia > Chitinophagales > UBA2359 > JAEUUX01. The sequence continues at coordinate 23,291 of JAEUUX010000168.1, read as the reverse complement.
GACCAAAATACGTCGCGCATGGTGGTCAGGATTTTGGGCATTGCTCCTATTCGGCAGATAGAAGACCGTGATGGCAATTATAGAGGCGAAACAGCTTTGTTCTGGCTCTATTATCCCAAGTTCAGAGAGTATTTTATTAAGTATGATACTTTTAATCCTTTGAATGACTCTAACAGTTTGTCGTGGGACGATATTTTTGAGATGCGATTTTTTAGTAGCCGAATCACCAAAGAATCGAACAACCAAGACCGTCGCATTCAGGATTATTCCACAGGACGTGATGCCTTGTTGGAATCGGAGCGTGTGAAACAAGAGTTGTTCGAAAAAGACGAATCTTTGTGGCAGCGTTAGGAAGCAGTTGCACGATAACAAAAATCTACCCGCTTTACTTCGGCATAGAAGTGTAGCGGGTAGATTTTTTATAACCGAACAAAGTGGGTCGTATTTATTTTGCTTTTACATTGCCTTTTACTTTAATTTTCAAAGCCTTTTTGGTATTTGTTACCAGAGTCAAAGTGGCTGTTTTGCTGGCGGGCAAATTACAGTTAACCAATAAAGATTCGCTTTTGCCGGGTTCGATAGCTGTTGCTGGTGTGATAATATTAACTTCGGGCGTATTGCCAATAACGTCTTTGATGTACAAAGGAGTTTTGCCTGTGTTAACAATACTGATGCCACGATTATAGACTTTACCTTTTTCTACCACACCAAAATCAATGCTTTTTTGGCTCAAAGTAGCCGATGTTTTAGCTAATTTTGCAAAACTTGCATCATCAATACGCGGTATTTCTTTCAGAGCTGGCGGCGGTGGCGGTGCGCCATGGTTGTGACCATCATTAGGACCATGACCGTCAGGAGCAGCAACTTGTTGATCATTGGGAGTTACTTTACCCTTCAAAATCAGGCGGATAGGACCATTGTGCATATTGCCGTTGAGGGTAACTGTTTTTACTTGGTCGCCCATTTTACCAGCGCTATTAAATTGCACATGAATAACATCTTTTGCTCCCGCCTGAATAAAATCGGTATTATATTTGGGAACAGTACAGCCACAAGAACCCGCTACAGAACTAAATTTAAACTGATGAATACCTGTATTCTTGAAATTAAAATCATGATTAACTACATCACCTTGTTTGATAGTTCCAAAATCGTATTCCAATTCAGGAAAATCTAAAGAAGTAGTGTCTTGCGCTATAGCAACAACAGAGAAAAACAGAAAAAATAGGGAAAAAAATTGTTTCATAAGAAAAACGTTTTTTTTGATAAACATTAATTTTGGACGCAAAGTTACACAAACTTGTTTGATAAATGTTTCAATAACCAAAGTTTTAACAATATTTAGCATACACCAACAAAAAGGGTATCCTTTTTGGGGATACCCTTTGTTAGCAGTACAGCAATGATACTTACTATTTCAAACATCAACTATCTATATTTTCTCTATCTCATAATAACAATTCGTTGTGTTTGACTGAAGCCATCGCTGGTAGTGATATTGCAGAAATAAGTTCCAGAAGGTAATCGGCTACCATCGAATGTCACCATATAAGCACCCGCATCGTGCTGTTGGTTATCTACTACTGTTGCTACCATTTGACCCGTTACGTTATATACTTGAATAGTTGCTTGGCTTGCTTTTTCCAAGTTGTATACTATAGTTGTTTCACCATAGAACGGATTTGGAGATACATTGAGGCTGTTGTTTGCAGCAACTTGCTCTGATTTATTGGTAGAAATGATATTAACACAAAGCGGAACGGGGCTTGGGCAAGAGTTTGGTGTTACTTCCACAGTTGTACAATAGTCGCATACTTGACCTGTGGTTGGATTAGTAACAACAGCGCAAACATGATAAGTACCTGTTCCGGGGAATTGGTAGTTTACTGATGTATTGGCTGGGGTATTGCCTGCTGGAACACCATTCACAGACCAAGCAACAGAAACGGTACTACTAAATGGACAAGTCAAATTGAAAGTACCATAGTATACAATACTACCTGTTGAACTAAAACAGCAAGATGTTTGGGTATTGACCACACATGTCGGACAAGGATTATTGAGACATGCCGGAACAATAACATGTTCGCAAATAGAATACTGACAAACAATGCCATTAGGTAAGATGGCTGCTCCATTCACACAAACGGTATATGTACCGCCAGTAGAAGGATATACATGGGTAGTAGTAGGTGTTGTAACGGTTTGAGATGTGCCATCACCATAAGTCCAAGTAGATTGGTAGGTAGTTCCTGTTGGGAATTGGCAATTGAGACCAAACGTGGCTACTGGCACCAATGTGGTAGCTCCTACTACTTGTTGACAACTAACTTGATAGTTCAAACTTGTACAACTAGGACAAGGGGTATCAGGACAAGCTGTAACAGTAATGGTCTGGCAATACTCAAACGGACATTGTGTGCCGTCGGCTAAAATTATTGCTCCCCAAACACAAACAGTATAAGTACCGGGGACATAGTTATGAACAGGGCTTACCCAATTGGTATAATTCACAGTTGGAGAGCCGTCGCCAAAGTTCCATGTCATATTGATGGAAGAACCTGTTGGGATAGGACAGTTAAGACTAAATCCAACTTGACGATACCATGCACCCGTAGCCGTTTGTTGGCAGTTACCCATATAAGCGGTAAAACTGTTGCAAGTGGGACAAAGACTTTGGCAAGGTGGAATGGTAACTGTTTGGCAATAGTCAAATGGACATTGTGTGCCATCGGCTAAGGTTATCACACCCCAGACACAAACGTTAAATGTTCCAAAAGTAGTATAATTATGAACAGGACTTACCCAACTGTTGTACGTAACCGTTGGAGAACCATCACCAAAGTTCCAATTCATAACAATTGATGAACCAGCAGGAACAGTGCAATCTAAACTAAATCCAACTTGACGATACCATGCACCCGTAGCCGTTTGTTGGCAGTCACCTATGTGCGGAGTAAAGCTATTGCAATTGGGACAAGGATTTTGACATGGCGGAACGGTAACTGTTTGGCAATAGTCAAATGGACATTGTGTGCCATCGGCTAAGGTTATCACACCCCAGACACAAACATTATAGGTACCAGGGGCATAATTATGTACAGGACTCAACCATGTGTTGTAGGTAGCTATGGGAGAACCATCACCAAAGTCCCAATTCATAACAATTGATGAACCAGCAGGAACAGGGCAATTGAGGCTAAACCCAACTTGACGATACCATGCACTTGTCGCAGTACCGGGCGTAGCTTGTTGGCAGTCACCTATTACAGTTGTAAAATTGTTGCAAGTAGGGCAAGGTGATGGACAAGGAGGAATAACCACTGTTTGACAAATAATATAATCTAATTCACACACTTGTCCATTATCTAATACCAACTGAACAGCATGAGCGCATACAGTATAGGTACCGGGTGCCGAATAATTATGTGTAACCGTATTGTAAGGATAATTACCCGTATTTCCATCTCCAAAATCCCACCAAATAGTACCACTCACAATATTGGCAGCAGGGATGCAGTTCAGGGTAAAAGTAGCTTGCGGAATTAAATTACCCGCAGGTCCTTGAACACAAGCTGTGGTGTAACTAAATGATGTACATTCGGGACAAGGCAACGGACAAGGTGGCACGACAATAGTTTGGCAAATTTGGAATGGACAAATAATGCCATTAACCGTAAAAGTTCCGTATGCACAAACGGTATAGGTACCGGGAGCATAGTTATGGATAACAGAAGCCAAAGGTCCTGTATAAGGTGTTGAGCCATCGCCAAAGTCCCATGTCATGTTGCTAGTTACTGTGGTAGGAATAGTACAGTTTAGACCAAAACTTACAGGACGCACCGACATACCCGTTGTAGGATCTTGGATACAATCTCCTATACTCACTGTAAAGCTATCGCAGGTAGGGCAAGGATTTGGTTTGCAAATATCTTCTGTAGGAACGACAGTAGCCGATGCCGTAGTTATGGTGGCAACAGTAGTCGTAGCGGTTTGTGCTTTGGTCTGTATTTGTGTATCACCCGTAACTTGTTTAACCAATTCATTGGTTCTTTCAACACAATTATCAGGCGTAGCGCCGGGCAACATACCCAAAGCATCGGTCGAAATAACGTGTCCGTCTGTATTGGTATTAGTAGAGGCAGCATTTGTAGTAATATAATAACCCGTAGGCGAAGCAACAACACTTTCTGTAGCTGCATAACGTGGCGTAGTACGAGTATAGTAGCGGAACCACAAAGGCGTACCCGTAGCATTAAGTTCCGTCAAATAAGTATCTGTGCCAACACCACCTGATGCAGTAGGAATAGTAACCGCACCTGCTACTGCAAAATTACCAACAGTGCGAGACGGAACAATACTTTGTGCATAATGAACTGCTTGTTGAGGTTGATTATATATCTGGCTCAAGACATGTCCTCCCAAAGAAGTAACCTGCCAAAACAAAGTACGAAAACTAGTACTAGTTCCAACATGACCAACAACTGTAAAATTGCGAGAAACAGGGTCAATAATAACATCTTGTCCCGATGACACAGTACTACCCGATAAAAAATGACCCACACGCCACATCTCAGCACCATTCGAAGCAATACGCATCACAAAACCACGCAAAACACTTGTAGCAACAGTCGTATTTCTAAATTCACCTGTTACAGCAATACCTGTGGCATCTCCACTAACCCCAGTTGTTGTCACAACCGCCTCGTTAGTAGTAATAGATTGACGAGGAACATACGTAAAAGAAGCCGTATTGGAAGTTAAATAGCGATTTTGCCAAATCAAATTACCATTAGAGCGCAAACGTGCTACCGAAACATGGCTGCGATTATTACTCACATTGCGAGCATTACCCACAATAAACACATCGCCATTAGGAGCTGTTTCGACCGAAACACCAATTTCGTCGTAGGTACAACCACCTACAAAATTGCTACGAGTCCACAACACATTACCATTATTATCTACTTTATATAGTACCATACGACGAACAGTAACACCCGCACAAGTAGTAGTAAATGTATAACCACTAATATAATAAGCAGAGTTATTGTTAGGAACAGCAATGACCGCAGCATTGGCAGGCGAAGTAACTGCTGTTGCACCATTCGCAGGTTGTGTCACAGGACTTGCATGTGTAGACTGAATATCAGTGGCATACCAAGTTGTGGCAGCACCCGGTTGGTTGACGGTGCGTGTCCACATAACATTACCCGTAGCCGAATTATATTTAGTCAACAAAACCCTATTCGTTCCACCCGAATTGGTATTACCCACCGAAATATAAAAACCACTGGTAGCATCACTCGCCAAACCTGCACAATACTCATCAGTACTTGGCAATGTGAGCGTATTTTGAAACACTTGTGCAGAGGTTTCCACACCCACAACACAACACCATATTAACGCCAAAAGATAGCGAAAATACTGAAAATAAGGTAGAGATAGAGTTTTCATACACTATATATTTTTTGATTAAGAAATTACTAAGCTAAAAGAATTTCGCAGCATTGATACCGCAAAGATAAGGTGCAACAACAAGCCTATCCAAATAAAAAAAATAAGCATTGTCGAAAAACAATAGCCAAATTAGCTAAAATTTGACACCCAAACAACACAAATCTACAATCGTTAATCATTTTTTGGGCGTTTCCCTGCGGGTCGGGCTTTACAGGGCTACGCTCCGCTTCGGTGCAAGCACCAGCCTGCGGCTGCCCTTACAATCCCTAACGCGCTTCGCCATTTGCCAATAGAGTCCAACAACCAATTAACCTAGACCCCCAACCCCAAACAACTAACTCAATGCAAAGATACAACCATCAATATCAGTTCCAAAATAAAAAAAAAGTGGGTTGTCGAAAAGGAAAGCTATAATATCACTGATTTTTTAAAAAAAATAGAATCTTTTGTTGTCTTGCTAAAATAGTTGTACTTTTGCGGAAAAATTTCATCATGTCTTACCTACCTAAACTAAGGAAACAATTGGACTGGACGGAGGACGAAAAAGCAGATTTCGACTCTCCTTTCCTTATTTGTTAAAAATTAATATACCTCATTAGCATACGATTTAGAATCGCTATTACAACAAAAATCAGGTTAAAAATAATAGAATTTTACCGTTCTACGCATTATTTTCACATATTTGAAACATAAAATCAGGCTTTGAACTAAGTATTTCAATTTGTTTTTGCCAATATTTTTTAGCAAGAAGTAAGTACATATATTACCTTTCTGACAATACTGTATAACTACCCAAAATACACATGAACATGGAATTTCGAAAAGAAAAAGACAGCTTAGGTTATGTCGACGTGCCTGCCGATAAGTATTGGGCAGCACAAACCCAACGCTCCGTCCAAAACTTCAAAATTGGCGGGCAACGAATGCCACTCGAAGTCATTAGCGCTTTTGCTATACTCAAAAAAGCCGCAGCTTATGCCAATGTAGCTTGTGGCAATTTTCCCCAAGAAAAAGCCGATTTAATTGCCCGCGTCTGCGACGAAATTTTAGCAGGCAGCCTCGACGACCAATTTCCTTTGGTGGTATGGCAAACAGGCTCTGGCACACAATCCAACATGAATGTCAACGAGGTCATTGCCAATCGCGGACACGTCCTCTCAGGTGGTACTTTGACCGATACCAAAAAAGTACTGCACCCCAACGATGACGTAAATAAATCCCAATCTTCCAACGACTCTTTCCCAACAGCAATGCACATCGCAGCCTACCAAATCTTGGTCAACCACACCCTGCCCCGCATAGCCGCCCTGCGCGACACCTTGCAAGAAAAAGCCGATGCCTTTGCCAAAATCGTCAAAATCGGTCGCACCCACCTCATGGACGCAACCCCTCTCACACTGGGACAAGAATTTTCGGGCTATGCCTCCCAATTAGACCATGGCATTAAAACCGTTCAAAACTGCCTGTGGCATTTGGCAGAATTGGCACTTGGTGGCTCCGCAGTTGGCACAGGCATCAATGTTCCCAAAGGCTATGCCGAAACCGTTGCACAAAAAATTGCCGAATACACCGGACTACCATTTGTCACTGCTCCTAACAAATTCGAAGCCTTGGCAGCACACGATGGCATTGTAACTGCCTCCGGAGCATTGAAAACCTTGGCAGTCAGCCTCATGAAAATTGCCAACGACATACGCCTTTTGGCATCAGGACCACGAAGTGGTATTGGCGAAATCATCATTCCCTCCAACGAACCCGGCTCGTCTATCATGCCCGGCAAAGTCAATCCAACACAATCGGAAGCCCTCACAATGGTGTGCGCCCAAGTCATGGGCAACGACGTAGCCATTAATATCGGTGGCTGCACAGGACATTTCGAACTCAATGTCTTTAAACCCATGATGATTTACAACTTCCTTACATCAGCTCGACTTTTGGGCGATGCCGCTGATTCCTTCAACGAACACTGCGCCAAAGGAATCGAACCCAACTATCCCGCTTTAAAACGCAATTTGGACAACTCCCTGATGTTGGTAACAGCCCTTAACCTGCATATTGGTTATGACAACGCCGCCAACATTGCCAAAAAAGCCTATAACGATGGCACAACGCTCAAAGAAGCAGCCATAGCATTAGGTTTGCTAACAGCCGAACAATTCGACGCTTGGGTTATTCCCGAAAAAATGGTCGGTCTCTAAGCTAATGTTCCATTGGGGTCCAATATTCTTCGGATAACGTTGCATAATTTTTTTTTGGGCGTTTCCCTGCGGGTCGGGCTGCTACGGGCTTCGCTACGCTCGGTGCTGCGTTGCTCTCCGCACTGGCTAACGCCACCCTCCGCATCCCTAACGCGCTTCGCCACTCGAACAAGCTGTACTATCGTTTTTTTATAGTAAAAACCCCAATTCAAAAAAACAGCACTTTATTCCGACAAAATAGATAAAATAGAATACTAAACCCCTACCACAACTCCCTTGACCACCCTTCTAACCTCCATTATACAAGGTGGTAAACAACCAACAACCACTTGTCAAAAAATGGCAAGTGGTTGTTTGCTATCTATACTATAAGTACACATACTTACCAACGCTAATTACTTATCTGTGGCATATCCCTCTTCTGGCGCTACCTTATCCATATTCTCCATGGGTTGCGGTTCGCCCAATTCACCTTCCCAGCGCGCCACCACCGTCGTTGCCAAACAATTACCCACCACATTAACCGATGTGCGCGCCATATCCATCAACTCGTCTATCCCTAAAATGAGAAAAACAGGCTCGACCGGTAAATCAAACTGCGCCACCGTCCCCAGCAAAATAACCAAAGAGGCACGTGGCACACCTGCCACACCTTTGCTGGTGAGCATCAACGTGAGTGCCATCACAATTTGCTGCTCCACAGAAAGTGGCTTACCTGCGGCTTGTGACACAAAAACCGCCGCCAACGAAAGATACAATGTAGTGCCATCAAGATTAAAACTATAACCCATTGGCATAACAAAAGACACAATTTTGCGCGGCACACCAAAATTTTCCATCGCTCGCATCGCTTTGGGCAGTGCCGACTCCGAGCTGGTTGTGGCAAAAGCAATAGATACAGGCTCGATAATCCGACGCACAAATTCGCGAATATTGATGCGAGCAATCAATGCCACAGGCAACAATACGCCGACCAAAAAAACTATTAAGGCAACATATAACGTACCCAACAAAGCAAACAAATTTTTCAACACACCCAATCCCATATGTCCGACGGTGTATGCCATTGCCGCACCCACCCCAATCGGAGCAAAATACATAATAACTTTGGTGTATTTAAACATCACCTCCGACAAACTTTCACAAAAATCGAGCATTGTTTTCTTGTGTTTGGGCGCTACCAACGACAAACCAATGCCAAACAAAATACTAAACACCACAATTTGCAACACTTGTCCTTCGGCAATCGATTTGGCGATATTTTCGGGAAAGATGTGCAAAATAACTTGCGAAAGGCTTTGTTTCGTAGTAGGAAGGCTGCTCGTATCGGGGTGTTCGGGCAACACAATACCAACACCTGCTCGACTGATATTAATAGCTATTAACCCAATGGCAAGCGCTATGGTGGTTACAACTTCGAAATATAAGAGCGATTTCCAGCCCATTCGTCCCACTTGTTTCAGGTCGGAATGCCCTGCAATGCCCACCACCAAGGTAGAAAACAACAAAGGAGCAATGATACTTTTGATGAGCAACAAGAAAATTTTGCTCAAGATATTGAGTTGTGCCGCAAAATCAGGAAAATACTTTCCAATGGCAATACCCGCTATCATAGCAAATAAAATGGTGGTCGTGAGTGATTTTTTTTGCCATGTATAATACCCAAAAGTGAGCAACAAAGCTACCCACGAAAAGTCTAATAGGGCAGTTGGTAACGCAACACCCAAACCCAACGCCAAACCATTGAGCAACAAGAAAAATCCCGCTGCCAGAGCGAGTGCCAATAATGAGCTATTTTGTTTTATCATAGAAGCATGTTTTTTTATTCCTGCTGCCAAAGGTACGCACAAATTTTAATTCTATGCTTTTGTGAATAAAAATACTCGACTTTTTGGTGTATTTTATTTAATGTTGTGCTAAAAAATCTTCAAAACGATTTAGATAACCTCCCCAAAACATCTTTACTACTCCCATATAACCACCTATCACTACCCTCCCACAGCTATTTTTCTCTATCATCTAACCAGACCAAAAATGAACCTTTTTTTTTACTATCTCCCGCTACTATGTAGTGTGGGTATCTTTTTGATAAGCAGTTGCGACAAAGCAGATACTGAAGTGCCAACAATTGAATGGCTTTCTCCTGCCAACAATAGCACCTACACCACCAACGAACCTTTGCAACTACAATTAGCCATTACCGACGACCACCAACTTTTTAGTTACACCCTACATATTTTCTCGACAGACAGCACCTTGCAAAATGCTTGGGATACTACCTTTCAGCGCGGTATTGTAGGACAAGAAACAAATATCGACCTACAGCTACAACCACCCACAGCCGTGCCAAATGGTCAGTATCAAATAGAAACCTTTGCCATCGACCGTTTAGACCGTTCGTCCGATACGGTGCGAATAAACCTGCAACTTCGCAACCATACAGATACGCTACCACCTACTCTCAATATTAGTTCACCTTCGACAAGCGGAACAGTGACGGTTTTTTCAGGCGGTACATTGTTGCTAATTGGTACTGCAAACGACAATGCTGCTTTGCAGGACATGAAATTGTATATGCAACCCACTGCCTTAGCATTTAATTATCCCAACCATACACCTATTAGTTATTATTCATTCAGCGGACAAACAACATCAGATTTGGTGCATGTTATTGCTATCCCACAACAAGAAGGTTACTATAGTTTGCGAATTGTGTTGCGCGATATCTACAATAATACCACCGCAAAAACAGTATTACTTAAAGTCTTGTAAGAAAAGAGCGGTGATAAGGTCAATAATGAACAAAACATTTTCTTACATACAAAACAACTTCTTTTGTTCATAAATACCCAAATAGCAACTCGACAAAAAAGAGAAATCCGCAGAACGTTTCTGCGGATTTGGAACTGTGTACCATATAACACAAAGTAATGACATCTGACAAACTGATACCCCTATTAGTTATGAAAGATTTTCCTGTCAATGACTATATGTTAGATACACAATCAGTTTTCTCTATTTAATACACTAACACTAACTCTTTTTACCCTTATCTTTATTTAGCATGGCAGCTTCCTAAAGACATCGCAAAGGTAGGTTGATAAAAAAACCTTAGCAAACAAAATATAGGAGAGTTATTAGAAATCTAAAATAAAAACTATAGTGATACCTGTTTTTATATATCTTTTTTTTTGTTGCATAAATCCTTGGTAATCAAATATTTTTGCCTGCCACACCATTGCCTATCAGTTTCACAGATCTGTTTTTTTTGCAAAAAAATTAGGTTTATGGTTGCTTGGTAGACACATACAAAAAAAAAGTTTTATCGTTTTTTCCAAGAAAAAACATGATAAGGTAGCAATTTATCAAAAAAAGGCGTTAGGGGTGACAAGAAAAATAGCACCCAAACAGGACTTGCATTGACAAAATAATAGTTGGTTAAAATAAACGAAAAAACACCTATCATTACCGCCCACACTATTCGGGCTATGACATGGTTGGGGGTGCTAACAGGGTCGGTTATCATAAAAAAGGTAAACAACAGTAAACTGCCATTGGAAAATTGTTGCCACAAAAAATCGTGTTCCCAGCCCAAATACAAAATAGTACGACTATATTGCAACAAAAAAAGTGTGCTGATAAATGCTAAGGCAGTGTCCCATCGTCCGACGCGAAAGATGATAAACATGCCCACCGAACCTACCAAAAACAACAAAATGGCACCACTTCCCCACTGTCCGGGGGATACCCATGCTTGTTGGGTGAGCAAAATTGTGCCTATCAATCCAAAATTAGCGGGATTGAAAAAATGTTTTTTTTGATACCGAAACACAAATTTGCTACCAACGGCTAATGTTCCTGCCAAAGCTGCTACCCAGAGTTCGTTGGTGTGGCAGAGCAAAGACAAGCCCAAAGCTGTGATGGTGGCGCTCAAAATACTGTTGTAGGGTTTGTGGGTAAAATATGCGCCGATGAGTTGTACTGTCCAACAGCTCAACAACAAAACGACATAGCGCCAATAGTCGGCATTCCAGCCTAATGCCGAAATGCCGTATAACAGAAAAGCAGAAAGAAATGCTATTTGGTAGTAGCGGGCATCTATGAAAGATAGCCAATATTGGAAAGTAGGAGGCATTTATACCGAAAAGCTCTCGCCGCAACCGCATGTGCGCGTGGCGTTGGGATTGGAAAAATAAAATCCTTTACCCTCCAAACCGCGCGAAAAATCGAGGGTTGTGCCAAAAAGGTAGAGAAAACTTTTTAGGTCGGTGACTACTTTAACGTCATTGTCCTCAAAAATTTGGTCGTTGGCTTGGCTTTCGTTGTCAAAATCCATTTGGTAGGAAAGACCCGAACAGCCTCCACCTACTACCCCAACACGCAAAAAATAGTCGTCGGTGAGTTGCGCATCTCGGCGCAACGCACTGATTTTTTGTTTAGCTAAATCACTAACGTATATCATGTTGCGAGGGTTATCATTTTTTTTTAAAGAAGCGCATTTTTGAGAAAAAGCGCAGGAGGAAGTATATAATGGGAGTATTTGTTTCGAATGGCGAAGCGCGTTAGGGATTGTAGAGGCAGCCGCAGGCTGGTGCTTGCACCGTAGCGTTAGCGAAGCCTCGAAAAGCCCGACCCGCAGGGAAACGCCCAAATAAATATTAACAAAAAAATCAATAACTTAGTGGGCTGCCCATTCGATGGTTTTCAAATCTACGCCGTCTAAGTGCATCTCCCAAAGCGGCGAAAGGTCACGCATACGATTGACGGCTTTGGTGACTTCGGCAATGGCGAAATCGATTTGGGCTTCGGTGGTAAAACGTCCGAGGCTGAAACGAATGGAGGAATGTGCCAATTCGTCGTCCAAGCCAAGAGCTTTTAGAACGTAGGAAGGTTCTAAGGAGGCAGAGGTGCAAGCAGAACCAGACGAAACGGCAATATTTTTGTTGAAACCCATCATCAATCCTTCGCCTTCGACGTATTTGAAGGAGATATTGGAGATGTAGGGAGTGCGGTGCAAACGGTGTCCATTGACATACGTTTCGGGCAGTTGCATGAGGGCGTTTTCCAACTTATCGCGCAGATCGGTTACACGCTGTGCATCGCTTGCCATATCTAAACGGCACAACTCGGCAGCACGCCCAAAGCCAGCAATTCCCGGCACGTTGAGTGTGCCTGAACGCATACCACGCTCGTGTCCGCCGCCGTCCATTTGTGCGGTCACTTTGACGCGTGGATTTTTGCGGCGCACATACAAAGCTCCTACGCCTTTGGGACCATACATTTTGTGGGCTGTGCAGGTCAATAGGTCAATACCCATGCCTTGTACATCGATGGGTACTTTGCCTGCGGCTTGTGTGGCATCGGTCATAAATAGCGCGCCATATTGATGGGCAATTTGGGCTATTTCGACGATGGGTTGCATGACACCAATTTCGTTGTTGACCGCCATAATGCTGACCAAGATGGTTTTTTCGGAAATGGCAGCGCGCAACTCGGCTAAGTCTATCATGCCGCTTTCGTCTACTTTTAGATAGGTGACAACAATGCCTTTGCGTTCAAGGGCTTTGCAGGTGTCAAGAACGGCTTTGTGTTCGGTGGTGCAAGTGATGATGTGGTTGCCTTTTCGGGCATACATATCGGCAACCCCTTTAATCGCTAAGTTGATAGCTTCGGTGGCTCCAGATGTAAATATGATTTCTTTCGCGCTTTGGGCATTAATCAGCGCTGCCACTTGCTCGCGTGCATAATCTACGGCTTCTTCGGCGTGCCAACCAAAGGAGTGGTTGCGGCTGGCGGCATTGCCAAAGTTGTCCGTAAAATAGGGTATCATGGTTTCCAACACGCGTGGGTCGACAGGTGTGGTGGCGCTATTATCTAAATAAACAGGTAATTTCAATTCCATTGAAGTAAACTTTTTTAGTTGATAGATTGGCGGTGCAAAGGTAACGTTTTTGGGGCAAAATTGTTCATCTTATTTAGAAAAAATCTAAATAATAAGCCAAAAAAAACTTTTTTTCATTTTTTTTTAAAAAAAATGCCTTTTTAGTGAACCTTTTTGGTTTTTTTACGTCTACTATAGTGTTAAGTGTTGAAGTAGCATAACAAATGGCAAGGGCATCGCGAGAGCGGTGTCCTTGTTTTGCTTTTGGGGATATTTATACCTATTTTATTTTTTTATTGGCTTAAAATTTTTCGCAAACAAATTATGGACAATATTGCCAATTGGTGGAACCAGCTTTCTGATACATGGAAAAAATTGTTTAATCTTTATGGTTTACATAAAGGCGAAGTGACAGATATGCCTTCTGCCAATGAGTTTGAACAATTGTTGCAACTCAAAAAATTGGAAGTTCGACAAGCAGGCATCACCGATTTGCCGCTGGCTCCCTTGCAACAACTTACGCATTTGGATTGTGGCGAAAACCCAATAACAGAATGCAGTGAATTGGCACAATGTCAAAATCTTGAATTGCTCTATATCAGCGACACAGCTATTAGCGATATTAGCGCGCTTGCCGCGCTGTCTGCCTTGCAGCATCTGTCTATTGCCAATACCAAAGTTAGCGATGTTGCTCCTATAGGAACGTTGCAGCAGTTGGCTTTTCTCAATATTAGTCATACCAATATTAGCCAAATTCAGGCATTGGCAAATCTAAAACACCTCAAAACTTTTCAAGCAACCAATACCCCTATCAACAATATAGAACCACTACAAAATTGCATACAGTTGGAAGATTTGCAGTTGGACGACACTCCTATCACTAGTATTGCTCCACTCGCTAAGACATACAAACTCACCTACTTGGGGATCGCCAACACCCAAGTAACATCGCTACAAGTGTTGCAAAAACACAAACAATTAGCTTTACTTAATTGTAGAGATACTCCCATTGATTTGCTCGATTTAGAGGATTTTCGTTGGGCAAATCCTAATTGTGCTATTGAACGATGATGTTTTTATAATTGCCAAAAAAACCGCTACGCCTTTGTCTCAAAAGGCATAGCGGTTTTTTTATGTCATGCTAACAGTTTGGTAATATAGTTACACATTGGTTGCCCAAATGTGTGCTATGTTTTTATCCAAATCACCCCATTTAAATTCGTAATTAGGGGTGAGATAGCGGTATTTTGCAAAGCTGTTTTGTGTAACGACTGCATATTGGGCTATTTGTTTGCCTGTTATCCAGCCATAAAACCCGACTTGTTTGTTGGCAAAATCTACCCACCCCACAACAACAAAATCTTTATTTTGAGGATTCTGTTCTTGTGGGTATCCATACGTCCAACGGTCATTGGGAGGGTTTGTGGTGCTTTTTAGCGCGACTTTGATGTCTATTTTTTTGGTATTTACTTTGAAATCAAACTCATCGGAATGTGTATTAACAAAATCAGATGTGTCTAATTCATAGTTTATGTTGTGTTGTTTCAACAATGTTTCAAAAGCAAACTCTCCCATACACCCCAAAAGAGCTTTGTCTACCCTTTGTGTATATGACAATTGGAAGCGCGAATACAAACCATTGCCGACCATTTGTTTGGCTTTTGCTGTGGCTTGTTGCAAAGCCTCATCAAAATCCATTTCTACAATAAGCATACACACGCCAAGTATGTTTGGAAAGAGTAAAACACGATTTAAAAACCCTATTTATGGTCGTTACTTTTATAGGTAGAGTCCAATTTGGGGTCTATTTCTTCTTCGTTTAGTTCGCCACTACCTCCAAAGTCTATTTGTTTGTCACCATAATCCATATCCTCAAATTTTTTGCGCAACTCTTCGCTCACCTTTACATCGGCACAATCAGTACAATCGTCTTTTTTGTGTTGGTGGTTGCGGTGTGCTTCAAGGAATAACTCTTGGAAACCTGATTTGTAGCTGGCAGGCACATAACCCAATGTTGCCAACTCATCTATCAGTTGTTGGTGGTCTAAACCCCAATAACCATTGCCATCTGCTCTGGTCAATACCTTAATACTTTTGTCTAAAGTGTGGGTTTCGCACGCCAATACACCTTGTTTGGTTAAAAAGAACTCGCGCAATCTATCAGCATCGGCTTGTGTAAAAGCTAAAATACGCCGTTTGGAGTCAAATTTCCTAAACACATAATTAGCTACCTGCACACGAATAGGGCTATCCGGCAAGCTATGTACACTTTCGCTTTCGGAATAAGCCAACCAATTATTATTGTCCTGAGCTAATGCTATAGAACAGCTAAAACAAAACAAAAAGTATAGGAGGAATAATTTTTTCATAATATTACAGTTTTGAGGGCATAAAGTTTGCACATTTTAAGTTACCACCCAAATTTTTTTTGTCATTTTTTTATGACAAAAAACAATATATGCTTTTTTGCTGAATAATCGCTTTTTTTCACCGCAAACGCAGCGAATTAAACACCACCATAAGGCTTGATAAAGACATGGCAGCGGCTGCCCACATTGGGTTGAGCCAACCTATTGCCGCCAAAGGTAGCATTAATATATTGTAGAAAAATGCCCAAAATAAGTTTTGGCGAATAATTCGCATTGTTCTTTCGCTAAGAGCTATCACTTCCTTAATCAAAGGCAATTTGTCTTGCAATAGCACTACTTTTGCTGATTGTATGGCTACCTGTGTGGCATTGCTAAACGACATACTGACTTGAGCCTTTGCCATAGCCGGAGCATCGTTGATACCATCTCCTACTATAGCTATTACGTTTTTTTGTGCAAATTGTTCCACTAAAGCTAGTTTTTGCGCTGGTTGTTGTGTGGCATATACCTGCTCTATCCCAATTTGTTGGGCTACAATGTGGCATTTAGAGGTTCTGTCACCACTCACCATCACACTATCAATTCCTTCTTGTCGCAAAGCAACAATGGTTTCTTTTGTCATCGGCTTAATGGAGTCGCTCAACTGAAAAGAAGCTACCAATTGTTGGTTTTTCAACAAAAATAAATCATCGTTAGCGGCTTTTTCGGGCAATGATAGTTGTTCTTGGGCGGCGGCGTGTGACAACAAAGCCCATTCGTTGCCTTCAAAATCTTTGCCAACCATACCCACCGATTTTTTTTCTTCTATGTGCGAAAAATAATGTGGCTGAACTTGTTGTTCCTTGAAATAGCGAACCAACGAAACAGCAATAGGGTGTGAGGAGTATTGCTCCAAACCCAATAAAATTCCATCTACAAAAGTAGCATTTATGCTATTTGTTTCGGGCGAATGGTGGAGTTGTGTTTGGTGCAAAACAAATTGTCCATTGGTGAGCGTACCTGTTTTGTCGAACAAAATAGTTTTTACTTTTGACAAAATCTCTATGGTATTGGCACCTTTAATCAAAATACCATTGCGGGCTGCCCTGCCAATACTCACTATCATGGCAGTTGGGGTAGCCAAACCCATCGCACATGGACAAGCCACCACCACCACAGCAATAGCTCGCAACAATGCCACAGATAGTTCTCCTTGCCAATACCAATTCGCCAAGAATGTCAATAGACTTAAACCTACAATAATAGGGACAAAAATGGCGCTAATGCGGTCGGCAAGACGTTGTATGGGAGCTTGGTCGGCTTGGGCGCGGCGCACCATATCAATAATTTGTGCCAAAGTAGTGTGTGAACCAACAGCCGTAGCTCGATACTTAAAGCTACCTTCGGTGACCATCGTGCCAGCAATTAACAAATCACCCGATTTTTTGTTGACAGGCAAACTTTCACCCGAAATCATCGATTCGTCAAGCGCTCCAGTTCCCCAATAGATAACTCCGTCGGTAGGCACTCGGTCGCCCACGTTCACCAAAATTTGGTCGCCAACTCCCAACAAATTTGCATTAAGGCTACTGATAGTTTCTTTACCTGCTACAATAGTAATTTTTCGGGCGCTTATTTGCTGTAAAGCCACCAAATCGTTCATAGCAGAAGTGGTTTGATGAATGGCTTTTTTCTCCAAATAATTACCCAACAATACCAAAGTAATGATGGTTGCCGCTGTTTCGAAATACAGATGGTGTTCGCCTTGTAGCATCAAAAGAAGGCTATACAAAAAAGCAGCGCTACTGCCCAACAATACCAACACATTCATATTTGGAACACCCATTCGCATCGAACTCCATGCACTTTTGCCCAAATATAAATAACCTCCCAACCACACAGGCAAACATAATAATAATTGTATGATAGGTTGATTAAAAGGCGATTTTGGGAAAAACATGCCAATAATTAGAGGTAAAGTAAATACAACAGACATAAAAAACAAAGCCTCCAACGACAACCAACGTTGTAGTAAAGTAGGTTTTGTCGATTCGTTTTGTTCGCCAACGACTTTGTATCCCAAACTATTTATACCCTTGCTAAGACTGTCTATGGATATAGAATCCGGGACTTGAGCAACAACAGCTCCTGAAGCAAAATCTACATTTACATCTGTACAATTCTGTTTTTGTAGATATTTAGCAATGCTCAAAGCACAGTTGGCGCAAGTCATTCCCTCGACGGTTAAGTGAACAGATTTTGTATTATCCATAATAGTGTTCTTTTTTTAGTGCAATTTCGCAAAAAAACACGCATTTTGCGGCAATTTTCCCAAATTTTGCAAGAATTTATGGGTATATTGTACTAAAAACGGCAAAAAGCCGAAACTTTAAGCATTATTTATTGTTCAAATAATTTTCCTATAATTTACCCCAAAACATGTATAAACAACAATTCTTGTAACAAAGCATTGAGCAATAATATAACATACAACACAAAAGACGAAATAAAACCATACCGATTCTGGAACAATTGCCATTCGTGCGCAACTACCAACAACACAAACGGCACAAAAAATACCCAAACACGCTCGGTTTCGCCAAAAAATAAACCACCAAAAGCACTTATCAACAAAGTCAGACCAAGACTACTTGCCATAAGTTGCCAATTTTTGCTGATGTGTCGCTCTTGCACAATAATGCGATACATGCCTACCAAAAACATGGCGCTACTCAATAAACCTATAGACCAAAAGAAAGCCAAAATATTTCCGCTTGAACGCAAAATATAGCGCCAAATGTCATCAAATCCTCCGTTTACGCCCATAAGTTGGTGAGCATTTTGAATAGCTTGTCGAAAACATAACCACATATCAAAACCCAGAATGAGGTAAAGTGAAAGATAAATCAATAAAAAAAAAGTGCTTGCTATTGAGCCAATATACACTATTTTTTGCCAAGAAAAACAACCCAAATAAATCCCCAAAAACGCGCCTATCATAAGTTGTAAACTGCTGACTGCTACCGTAAAACTAAAAAAAGCATATAGCGCCGTAATACCTCCTATGGCTATTGCCCACGCCCATGGTTGCGTTTGTTGGGTGGCTTTCCAAAAACAATAATACTGCACAATAGCCAATAAAACTGTTATTGTGGAAAAATTGAGTGTTGCGAAAATAAACAAACTGCTGGCAGTTGGCAGCAAAAGTAAGGCTTTTTGTGCAATATCAGGCGAAATAGCCATGATTTGTAAGCATTTTTGCCAATAATATAACATTGGCACCAACAACAGCACCATCAATAACTTTAATCCTAACAAAATATCGCTGCCCGACAAAAGGTATACTAACACCAAATTTCCGGGAGGATAATGGGCGCTTCCATCACCCAAACTGTGTTGCATGGCACTTGTATAGTGCTGCAATAAAGTGGAAATGTTGGGATAAATCAAACCTTTGAAAAAAACTTCAAAATTGTTATAGGTAGTACTTGCCCAGCGAATAGGTTGCTCGGTGGTGGCTAAGATACTCGCCCAAATAGTGATTAAAAAAGCATGAAAAAATAACGAATGTTCCCATTTTTTTTGTCTCCAAAAAACACTTAAACCCAATATAATAGCTGCTATCGTTGCACCAACACCCCACCAAGTCCAAGTGTTTTCTAATCGCACATACAAAGGTGCATAGCAGATTCGCCCACCTTTGTTTTGCAAAGCAGGACGAAAAATATCGTGTTCCCAATGACTTTGTTCTATATAATATAGATAAGCACGATTCCAAACAATCAGCAAGACCAATAACAACAAGGCTATCCCCACATACGTCCAACCTATGGCTATAGGTTGTTTTTTTTTGTCAATATGATTATTCATGCGAGTCCACATCTGTTTTTTCTTCATTTTTAACCAAAATTGTAGGCGGACAGTTTTTCTGTGTTGCTAACGAAACAATAATGATAGTAACAAAACCTGCTACCATGGCTAAGGTGCGGAAAGGAAATAAGACCACATCATTTTCGACCATTGGATAGGGCAAAAAATTGGGTATGCCCAACGTGCCATCACCGCCGCCCAAACGCAAAAATAAAGACACCACAAAACCCGCTATAGACCCATAACGATTGGCTTTGGAGAAAAATAGCGCTGTTGTGAGTTGTGGAAACAAAATACAATACACAAAATCGCTGCATAAAGCCCATAAAGCATAGATACTTTTGGCACGCAAAGCCAGTAACATGGCACTCACACCCACTATCCACACACAACGTTGAATGACCTTCATTAGGCGTTCGGGGTTTGCTTCGGGACGCACCAATGGACGATAGATATTCCAGCTAATGACCGACGAAGCCGACAAAATGGACGCATCAACCGATGACATGACAGCTCCTGCAATGGCTCCCAAACCCAAAGTAGCTACTATCGGATTAGTCAAATAACGAATAACATAGGGCATGGCAAAAAGTGGCTCCGCAAAGTCAATGCCAATGCTTTTCCAATCAAAAACAGCGGCTATCATGCCCACCAAAACAGCAGGTATAGCGGCAATAAGGCAAATAAAAGCAGCACCAATGGAGAGTTTGACGGCTGCGTCTTCGCTGCGGGCTGCCAATACACGCTGAAAATAAACCTGCCAAGGAATACCTCCAAGCATCAACATCAATGCCATATCCCACCAATTCCAATACTGGTTGCCCCACTCCTGAAAACCTTCGCCAAAAGGCAATAAATTGGCAGCACTGCCCTTAAGCTGACTGTAGGCATCAATAGTTGCTGACAAACCGCCTGTGTGTGACAAAGCAAAAGGTAACACAACAAACAAACCTACCAAAAGGAAAAAAAGTTGTAGTGTATCGGTCAAAGCCACTGCCCACAAACCGCCCAAAGAAGTGTAGGTTATAGCAATTAGGGCAGATAAGACTATTGCTGTTGAGGAATCTAAGCCCAGAATGGTGCCAAAAGTAGTGCCTAAAGCAGTGAGAATGGCTGCTGTCCAGAATATTTCGCCCATCAAAGCAGGTAAAGACAACAATGCTGCCATGCGTTTGCCGTAGCGTTGCTCCAAAGGATCAAGCATGGTACGAAAGCGATAATGGCGCATTTTTCGCGCAAAAAACAAACCGCCTAATAACAAACTAATGGCATAGCCCCAAGGCGCTTGCACCCACACCAAACCTTGAGAAACGGTATATTCGGCAGTACCATTGAGGTAGCCACCGTCTATCCAAGTGGCACTCATCGTAAAAATGCCAATGAACAAGGGGATATTTCTGCCTGCCAACATCATGTCGGTGGTCGTGTTGCCCTGCCGCAAACCTGCCGCCGCCGAGCCTGTATAAAACACCAAAGCATAAAAAAACATAATGGCAACATAACCCGCCCAAAAAACAGGTGCATGGGTGAGGTAGAGATATACTCCAAGTGCCACTAAAAAGGCAAGCAGTATTAATGTAGGGCGAAAAGAGCGCAACAACAATTGGCGATAAATTGGCATCACACAATAGATTTTTGAACAATGAGCAAATAAAGTTGAGCAGTTTGAATACTATGGATAGGCAAATAGTAACTTTTGCGGACAAAGATAGTTGGTTTTTTTGGGAATTTCTTGTTCAATCTGTTATTGCATTGTATAATAAACCCAAAACGTCCCATACCCAACGGATATAGGACGTTTGTTGATTATAATCGCATTATGGAAGTGTAATGGTGCCTGATAAACTGCCAATGGTGGCAATAGCTTGATTATCGCACGTACCATCGCCATAATCAATAGTCATAGAAATAGGAATGACGTTAGCAGAAGTGATTTGCAATTGTCCGCTCACAACCCAACTACAATTGGCTTTGACATGTAATGCAACTAAGGTGGTGAAAGAAAAATTAACACCTTCTACATTCGTGCCGCTGCCGTTGCCTTCTATATCATACTCATCGTTGCTCGCATTGAAATCACCCATGCCAGCGGTCATGGTATAGGTGCGGGTTTCGCTCCACGAAAATACGCCACCTGTGGGTTCTGTAATTTTGCCTTCGGTTACTGTGGTCTGGAATTTGGGGATATTGTTGACCGTTTGGTTCAGGATAGTATAAGTACCTTCTACTTTGTGTCCTTCGACAAAGTATTCATCAAAAGTACAGGTGATTGTTGAGTTGGGAGCCATGAAATAG
Source organism: Chitinophagales bacterium (assembly GCA_016787295.1). Classification (GTDB taxonomy): domain Bacteria; phylum Bacteroidota; class Bacteroidia; order Chitinophagales; family UBA2359; genus JAEUUX01. The sequence continues at coordinate 1,239 of JAEUUX010000168.1, read as the reverse complement.
TCGCTGAACGTAATGAATACTTTACCTTTGCGGAAGCGTCCGTCGTCCGATGTGCAACCGTTGCCAAAGTCTACGGTCAATGTTTTGGGAAATACATTGTTGTTGGCAGGGTTTAGACTAAGGGTGGAGCAGAGGTCGTTGGTGGCTTCGGTTTTACCAGACTCTATACCTTTTTGTGCGGCTGCTTTTTTTGCAACATTAAACACATCGCCATATAAATTGTCGGCGGTAGCGAAATTGGCGGCGGTGGTGTCATCGTTGGTATCGTCTGTTTGTTTTTTTTCGCAAGCGCCAAAAATCAACGCACTTAAAATAACTAACAAACATAGTGAGAATAACGGATTTCGGTTCATAATGCTTATTTTTTTGAGATTTAACAATAATAAGAAATGATGAATGACTATAACGATTTGGCAGAACAATAACAGCTTGCGACCATACAAACCATAAAAACTCCTGCTAATTTAGACAAAAAAAAGTGAAAATAGTTAAAAAAATATCGCAATAAAATGCAAAAAAAGCAAGCCTATTTAGCGTAAATGCTTGATTATCAAGGGTTTATGCACTTCTGTAAGACAAATATTTTGCGATAAACTGCTTTTTTTTTATTTGGTAATCGTGATTTTTGATAATACCTTTGCATTATCAAACCAATGCACCACAAATTATTTTTCATTCAACACTTACTTCAAACACACAAAATATATCACTTCTTTGACACAACAACACACTTCTATCCATTTCTGTTATTATACTTAGTTTCGTTACAACACGTTTTTCAAACAGGTTATACTGCTTCGTTGACACAGCACTTCTTCAAATGACTATACTTTATTTCGCACGACACATTTTTTGGCACAATGCAGCTTCAAACACAAATTTATTCTTTTTGCAAACACAACATTCTACTTCAAACACTACACTTTTAACTCGTAAGTTTCAAATTTTTACATCTATTTTTGTTTGGGTATCTTTTTTCTAAGAACTACAGTCCTATTATTTTGTATTGTTATTGTTTATTGCCTTATGGTCATTGCACTTGCTCGCTAATTATGTTTCACACTATTAAAATATTGCAGTATGGAAAACAAAGAATTATTGACTGCTGATTTAACAGACATTGTTTTTGAACATAGAAATCGTTTGTATGGCGCTTACGAAATTCGTAAAGGTTATAATGTTGCTGTTCAGAAAAGTATGTTGTCGAGTGTAGTTTTGTTGGGTTGTTTTGTGTTGTTG